>DASZFV010000512.1:0-2605 GCA_035939455.1 Polyangia bacterium | reverse complement strand
CCTTGCCCACGAACTCGCGGCGCACGATCGAGCCCCGGAAGTCGTCGAAGAGCGAGTTGAACCAGTTGACGTGGCTTGAGTCCATCCAGTCGGACGGGATGTCTTGCCGCTCGAACTTCCAGGAGACGGCTCCCTGGGCGCCCGGCACCTGCGTCGCGACCTCGATGGCGTCGTCTTCGACACGGACAGCGCCGCGTTCGCCGTGCACCGTGTAAAGCACCTTGCGCACGCCGGCGTTCCAGGACAGGTGCGCCGACGCGACGCCCGTGGGGAACTTCAGGCTGCACGTGAAGTCGTCCTCCGTGTCGAAGGGGCCGAGGGTCGCGGCGCGCGCCGTGATCGCCGTCGGGTAGGCTCTCAGCCACTCGAACGCGAGATAGAAGGTGTGGCTGCCGTGGTCCATTGCGATGCCGCCGCCGGAGTACCGGTGCTCGCGGCGCCAGTCGGTGCGCCACTCAGGCACGCCCTTGGCGTGCGTGTTGCGGAAGGTCTGCAGCGTCACGAGGTGGACGCGCCCGATGCGTCCCGACTCGAGGACGGCCCTCACGGTCTTCACGACCGGGGCGTGCTTGTAGTTGTGGCACGGGTAGATGACGCGCTCGGCGTCGGCGGCGTGCTTGAGCATCGAGCGTGCCTCCTCGATGCTCGTTGCGAGCGGCTTCTCGCAGAGGACATGCAGCCCGCAGTCGAGCGCGGCGTGGGCGACCTCGGCGTGCGCGCTGGGCGGTGTCGCGACGTCGCAGAAGTCAAGCCCGCGCCGCTCGGCCGCGAAGAGCGCGCGGTGGTCGGCGTAGACGCGAACGCCGGGAAAGTGCCGGCGCGCGAGCTCGCGCCGCTCCTCCGAGACGTCGGCGATGGCGACGATCTCGACGTCGTCGACATTGCGCGCGCCGCGCGCGCGCTCGAGATACCCGGCGGCGTGGCCGCGCTCCATGATGTATCCGTACCCGACGAGGGCGCCGCGCAGCCTCGGCGCGGTCGACGTCGCACCCGACGCCGGGTTCTTTTGGTTGGAAGTCGTCATAGGGGAGGTGCCCAGAAACATATCTCTTGTCGCCCGTTTGGCAACACCCAACCCATTGACTGCCGACGAGCGGGAGAATAGCTTGCGCACCTCATGTCGATGGACACGCTTTCGGCCGAAGATCCCGAGGTTGACGAGCTGTGTCGCGCCGAGGCGCGTCGTCAGACCGAGACCATACGCCTCATCCCGTCGGAGAACTACGTCTCGAAGGCCGTGCTCGAGGCCTCGTCGTCGGTCTTCACGAACAAGTACAGCGAGGGCTATCCGGGCAAGCGGTACTACGAGGGACAGCAGTTCGTCGACCCGCTCGAGCAGTTGACGATCGACAGAGCCAAGTCGCTCTTCGGCGCCGCGCACGCCAACGTGCAGCCGTACTCGGGCTCGCCGGCCAACCTCGCCGTCTACCTGGCTTTCCTCAAGCCGGGTGACAAGGTCATGGGGCTCGCGCTGCCCATGGGCGGTCACCTCACGCACGGGTGGAGTGTCTCGATCTCGGGCAAGTACTTCACGGCCGTCCCTTACGGCGTCCGCAAGGACACGGGCCGCCTCGACTACGACGAGATCCGCGACCTCGCCAAAAAGGAGCGCCCCGCGCTCCTTTGGGCGGGCGGCAGTGCCTACTCGCGCCTGTGGGACTTCGAGATCATGGCGTCCATCGCCCGCGAGGCGGGCGCGCGCTTCTGCGCAGACATCGCGCACATCGCGGGGCTCATCGCGGGCGGCGTCCATCCTTCAGCGGTGCCTCACGCCGACGTCGTCACGACGACGACGCACAAGACGCTGCGCGGGCCCCGCGGTGGGATGATCCTCTGTCGCGCCGAGCACGCGCAGGCCATCGACAAGGCTGTGTTCCCCGGCATCCAGGGGGGACCGCACGTCCACAACACGGCAGCGCTCGCCGTGGCGCTCAAGGAGGCGGCGCAGCCTTCCTTCAAGGATTACGCAAAGCGCGTCGTCGCCAACGCGCGCGTGCTGGCGGCCGAGCTCATGGCGAAGGGTTACGAGGTCGTCTCCGGCGGCACTGACAACCACCTCATGCTCATCGACCTCACGAACAAGAACGTGCCCGGCAAGGTCGCCGCGCGCGCCCTCGACAAGGCGGCCATCGAGCTCAACTACAACGCCGTCCCCTATGACACGCGCAAGCCCTTCGACCCCTCGGGCATCCGGCTCGGCTCGCCCTCGGTCTCGAGCCGCGGCATGGGTGAGCCCGAGATGAAGCTCATCGCCGCCTGGATTGACCGCGTGATCTCGAACCCCACCGACGACAACGCCGCCAAGGTTCGCGCCGAGGTGCGAGACCTGTGCGCGATGTTCGCGGCGCCGGGCATCTCGGCCTAGGCCCGCAGGGTCCAAGGGCCCGGGAGATGAGCATGCGTAGACCGACCTCTGGGCCCGCTGTCGCCACGGTTTTCCTGGCGCTGACCGCCGTGCTGCTGGTTGACGCCCTGGCCGGGCCGGCGCGCGCCGAGGTCATCGAGCTCGTCGACAAGACGAAGGTCAACGGGCGCGTCATCCACTACTACGACGGCGTCTACAGCGTCGAGGCCAACGGCCAGACCATCAAGCTGCCCAAGGAGA
>DASZFV010000511.1:0-12902 GCA_035939455.1 Polyangia bacterium | reverse complement strand
TGGAGCTCGTTCGGGTCGTTCAGTGCCGCAAGACCCATGCGAGGCCCGGCACGATGTGCTTTGCGCCGAGCACCGGATCGGTGAGATCGCTCACGACTTTACCGAAGTTCGTGTAAAAGACGCGCCCCTCGCCCTCGGTGCGGGCCCACGACACCGGGACGTCGGTCATCGGCGTCTTGTTGTCGTGCCACGTGCAGCGCACGGTGAGCGTCGTCGTGGGGCCGAGGACGAGGTTGCTGTCGAGGTTGCCCACGAACTCGAACGTCGCGGGCAGCGCGTCGATCGTCGGATGGACGCCGAGCTTGCGGCATGTGCTCGTCCCGTCGAAGAAGGTCCCGCCCTCCTGGCCCCCGAAGACCTGGTTGTAGACCGGCAGGGGCGTCACGCCCGCGAACGTCACGGCCGCGCAGTGCGTTCCAAAGAGGCCGCCGCCGCGCGCCACGAATTTCTGCAGTGCCGCCGATTGCGAGGCGCCGTCCTGGCCGGCGCCGAAGGGCGCGAAGCAGGTGTTGATCATGGCGACTGCGCCGTAGGCCGCCAGGCCGGCGTCGGTGAACTTGGCGGGGTCCACGGAGTCGTCGCTCGTATACCCCCAGCTCGTGAGCAGGTCCTTGTAGAACGTGAGCTGCGCCGGCACGGTGTCGATGACGGCGGTGCTGAAGTGATAGAGCAGCACGCGCATGGGCAGCACCGGTCCGTCGGCCGCGCCCGCGTCACCACTCGCGCCGCCGGCGCCGGCCTCCAGGAGGCTCGTGTCGTCGCGCGCCTCGGTCGGTGCCTCGACGGGCGCATCCGGGGACGACGGCTCGTGGCCGCCCGCGCCGGCCGAAGCAGCGGCGTCGCCGGCAGCGCCACCGCCATCGACTGGCGGAGCGTTACCGGCGGCGCCAGTCTTCGGCCCGGAGCTGCCGGGCGTGCTCCCGCAGGCGGCGGCGCCGAGCACGCACCCGAACACGAGCGCGGGGGACTTCCACGATTGTTGCTTCATCGTGCCTTCAGATTATCAACAATACTTACTAACCTCCACAATCCACGTCCGATCCGACGGGGGCCACCGCGAAGGGCGAATCGCGGAGGCCGAAGCTAGTACTACCGATCCGAAGTTCGTTCCGGGTAGCCGTGAACGGACTGGAGGGTCCAGGGGAACGTGTCGGCGACAAGGGTGACGAGCTCGTCTAACGGGCCGCGAAAGTGAGTGTGCTCCCAGCGGCCGCGGTGGTTGGCGATGTGGAGGTACCAGACGTGGACACCGTCGCGCGTGAAACGCAGGTGCTTGTAGACGTCGTCCTCGGGACCGGACTCGACGATGACTGTGGCGCCGTACTTGCGCGCCCGCAGATGTGGGAAATCGCGGGCGTGCAGGAGACGCTCGACGATCTTGGCGTGAGAGTCCTCAGCTTGGTACTTGGGCATCGACGGCGGTCGTGACGGCGACCTTCCGGCGATTCTTGACGTGGTCGGTTCGCCACGTCCAGCGAAACGGATGGGACTCGGTCTTGTTCCAGTGGCGGATGAAGCCTTCGACCTCGTCCTTCTGATGGTCCTTCGAGCCGAAATCGCCGTGGCGAAGGATCCGTCGGTGCAGGATGGAGAACCAGATCTCGACCTGGTTCATCCAGGAGGCATGCTTCGGTGTGTAGACGAAATGGAAGCGTCCGCCATGGCGTGCGTTGAAGCGCGTCCAGCGATCGTCCTTGCCGTCGTAGTGCACGTTGAGATTGTCCCAGACCACGTGGACCTGCTGGGTCGGATATCTTCGCGCCAGCTCTTCCATGAAGTTGACAAGGGCGGGCGCCGTCCGACGTGGCAGAACGTGACCGAGCACCTTGCCTGTCGCGATATCGAAGGCGGCAAGGAGAACATGGGTGCCATGTCGCTTGTACTCGTACTCGTACCGAACGGTGCCGTCGCGGGCGACATGCGTCGGATGCCGTCGTGCAATAGCTTGCATGGGCTTCTCGTCGACGGAGACGACGACGGCGTCCTTGGGTGGATTGAGGTAGAGGTCGCAGACAGCCTTCGCTTTCGGCAGGAACTCCGGATCCTCGCAGTGCAACCACTGGGCGACGTGGTGAGGGCGGATCTCTTTGAAGCGCAGAATGCGGCCGATCTCGCTCGTGCTCAGGCGGTACCCAGTCTTGGCCGCCAGCACGTCGGACAGAGAGCCGTAGGTCCAGACGTCCCTAAACCGCATGATCTCGTGATTGGGTCGCTCGCAAGCCAGCCGCACCAACTGACAACGGATCGACAGTGGCACCGTTGATGGCCGACCGCTGCGTGCAGCGTCGCTCAGGGTCTCGAGCGACGGAGCGCTCTCGAATCGGGCTTTCCATTTGCGAACCGCACGCGACGTCCAGCCGACGGCGCGGGCGATCTCCTCGGTGCCGCGCCCTTCATGCGCTTGAATCGCGATCCGGGCTCGCTGGACCACCAAGTGGATGTCGCGCCCACGCCACACGACCTCCTTGAGCTCGCGTAGCAGAGCCCGCCGGATGTGGAGACGACGAGGGCATGGTCCGCGTGGCATCCCATATCGATCGACCTCGCGTTCCGTCTATTCCCGAAACCCGGATCGAACTTCGGGCCCTCAGTACTAGCTCGTGTTGCGCCGCTTGCGGCGCAGCTGGTCGGCAGCGACCGCCAGCAGCAGGACGACGCCGCGCGCGGTCTCCTGGTAATACGTAGGGACGTTCATGAGGCTCATGCCGTTGTTGAGGCTGCCCATGAGCAGGGCGCCCACGAGCGCGCCGAAGACCCGTCCGCGGCCTCCCGTGAGCGACGTGCCTCCGATGATGGCGGCCGAGATCGCGTCGAGCTCGAGGAAGAGGCCGGCGCTGCCCGCCACGGCGCCCCCCACGCGCGCCGTGAGCGCCACGCCCGTCACGCCATAGGCGAAGCCGGCGATGAGGAAGTCGATGAACACGACGCGGTTGAGGCGGATGCCCGACAGGCGCGCCGCCTCCGGGTTGCCGCCGATGGCGTAAAGCTGCACGCCGAAGGGCGTCCGGCGCATGACGATCTCGGCGACGATGGCCGCGGCTGCAACGAGCAGCACGAGGTAGGGGATACCCTGGCGCGACGCGAGCCACGCAAGCGCCACCGCGCCCACGACGAACGGCGCGAGGGCGCGCGCCACCGCCGGGCCCACCTCATCGATGACGCCGAGCTCGCGCCCCCGCCTGGCGCCCATGACCTGAAAGGCGGCGAGCGCCACGAGCCCGAGGACGAGCAGCGTGATGGCGGGCGCCGGCGCCATGAAGCCCGTCGCGAGATCGGCGAGCGAGTCGGGCAGGGGCGCGATCGTCGAGCCGTCGGTCGCGATCATCGACATGCCGCGGAAGTACAGCATCCCGGCGAGCGTCACGATGAACGACGAGACGCCCATGCGCGTGACCCAGAGCCCCTGCCAGGCGCCCATGGCGACGCCGGTCGCGAGCGCCGCCGCCACGGCGACGGCCGGGTGGACGTCGTGCTTCACCGTGAGGATGGCCACGACGACGCCCACGAGCGCGACCGCCGACCCCACCGACAGATCGAAGTTTCGCGTGACGATCAGCATGACGGCGCTGATGGCCGCCAGGCTCACGATCGAGGTCTGCAGCGCGAGCAAGACGAGGTTGCGCTGCGTGAGGAACGTTCCTTCGGTCATGAACTGGAAGAAGATCCAGATGGCGGCCACGACGAGGAGCAGCGTCGAGTCGCGGAAGGCGTTCTTGCTGAAGAGCTTCATCAAACGCCCGCCGCCATGCGCAGGAGGCGCTCCTCGGTGAGCTCGGCGCGCCCGACCTCGCCCGCGAGGACGCCGTTTCGGAGGACGAGGGCGCGATCGCACACGTCGACGAGCTCCTCGGCCTCGGAGGAGATCAGCAAGAGGGCGTGCCCCTCGCCGGCGAGCTGTCTCCAAAGCGCGTTGATCTCGTGGCGCGTCCCGACGTCGATGCCGCGCGTGGGATCGACGAGGAGCAGGATCTTGGCGCCCGAGGCGAGCCAGCGCGCCACCTGCACCTTCTGTTGATTGCCGCCGCTCAGCGTCCCCACCTGGGTGTCGATCGTGGGGACCTTGATGGCGAGCCGCTTGACGTAGTCGGCCGCCAGGCGGCGCATGGCCGCGACGTCCAGGAATCCACGGCGCGTGACGCTCGGGAGGGCCGCCATGACGATGTTCTCGGCCACCGTGTGCTCGTGCACGAGGGCCCGGCGGCGGTCCTGCGCGATGAGGCCGATGCCGCGCCCGACGGCGTCGGAGGGGCGCGTGATGCGCGCCTCCTGTCCGTTGACGAGCACGCGGCCCGTGACAGGCCCGTCCCAGGCGCCGAAGATCGCGAGGGCCGCCTCGCCGCAGCCCGCGCCAAGCAGGCCGAAAAGGCCCAGGATCTCGCCCTTCGCGATGCTGAGGTCGAGGCCGCTGACGAGCGGGCGGCGCGCGCTGTCGGCGCCGCGCACGACGAGCTCGCGGACCTCGAGCGCGATGGGCGCGGCCGTCGCGCCGGGCGCGCCGCGCGCGTCGCCTTTCGCGATGGCGCCGCCCAGCATGGCGCGCACGACCTCGTCGCGCGACTCGGGGTGTCCCGCGTAGACGCCGCTCACGCGCCCGTCGCGCATGACGACGATGCGGTCGGCGATCGCGAAGACCTCGGCCAGCCGGTGGGACACAAAGATGCAGGAGACGCCGCGCGCCTTGAGGGTGCGCATGCGCTCGAAGAGGAGCTGCGCCTCCTTGTCGGTGAGCGCCGCGGTCGGCTCGTCGAGGATGAGCAGCCGCACGTCCTTGGCGAGCGCGGCCGCGATCGAGACGAGCTGCTGCGTCGCGAGATCGAGCGAGGCCATGGAGGCGCGCGCGTCGACGTCGACGCCGAAGCCGGCGAGCGCCGTGCGCGCCCGCGCGACGCGCGACGCCTCGTCGAGGAACCCGAAGCGCGTCGGCTCGTCGCCGAGGAACATGTTCTCTGCGACGCTGAGCTCGGCGACGACGTTCACCTCCTGCGCGACGAGCGCGATGCCCTGCGCGCGCGCCTGGCGCACGGTGGTTGCCGTGAACGGCTTGCCGCCGAGGGCGATCTGGCCCTCGTACGAGCCGTGGGGGTGCACGCCCGCGAGGATCTGCATGATCGTCGATTTGCCCGCGCCGTTTTGGCCGAGCAACGCGACGATCTCACCCTCGTCGATCGCCAGATCCATGCGGTCGAGGGCCAGGACGCCCGGGAACCGCTTGACGATGCCCGTCGCGGTGAGAAGCGGCGCCGACGTCACTTGCACAGGCGAAGCCGTCACTTACAGGTCGGCTTCTTGGCGGGGACGTTCTTGTAGACGTCGTCGGGCTTGAGCCAGAACTGGTGCGAGCAGACGAAGGCGGGCATGTCCTTGGCCGTCACGAGCGTGATGGGCGTCTTGGCCCACGGGATCTTGCCGGCGCCGTTGTCTATCGTCGTTTCGGTCTTGGTCGTCTCGCAGCGGGCCGCCGCGACGGCGACCTTGGCGGCGCGCACGGCCATCTCGTCGGGCGCGGGCCACAGCGTGCCGAACATCTTGCCCTCGACGATGGCCTGGGCCGCCGACAGCTCCATGTCCTGCCCCGTGATGGGGATCGAGCCCGGCTTGATGCCGGCGCCGCGCACGGCCTGGAGCACGCCCAACGACATGCCGTCGTACGAGACGAGGAAGGCGTCGATGTGGTTGCCGTTGCGCGTGAGCGCGTTCTCGGCGTGCGCCTGCGCGGGCTCGGTCTTCCACTTGGGCGTGTACTGGTCGAGCACGATCTTGACGTCGCCCTTCTTGACGAGCGGCGCGAGCGCCTCGCGGTACCCCTCCTGCATCTTCGTCGAGCCGGTCTGGCCGGGATCGCCGCCGATGAGCGCGTAATTGCCCTTGGGCACGGCGGCCGAGACGGCCTCGGCCGCTTTTCGGCCGCCCTCCTTCGGGTCGCGCCCGATGAACGCCGTCTGCTTGGCATTCATGATGACGTCGTCGTAGGAGATCACGGGGATGTTCGCGCGCGCCGCCATCTTCGCCATCGTCGCCGCGACGTTGAAGTCGACCGGCTGGATGACGATGGCGTCGACGCCCTTCGTGATGACGTTCTCAGCCTGGGAGACCTGCGTGTTGGGATCGTTCTCGGCCGACTGGAACACGACCTTGTAGCCGGCCGCCTCGACGGTCTTCTGGAAGAACGGGACGTCGGCGTGCAGATAGCGGAAGGCCGTCTGTTGCTTGAGCAGGAAGGCGATGCGCTTCGTCGTGCCCGGCGTGCACGGCGCCTCGGCGCGCGCGGGCCTCGCCACAACGGCGGCCGCCGCCAACAAGAGGATCGCGACGCGCGTGACCAGGCGCCGCCAGCACGAGGGCGACGTGAACGAGGACGGCTTGGCTGGGATCTCGAAGGTCATTGCGGGGGCCTTTCCGGTCGACGACGACCCGAAAATGGTACCGTTAACATCTTCCATCGACCTATCAAAGCGCAATTCTAGGTGGTGAGCGCGTCGATGCGGGCGAGCTCTTCCTTGGTGAAGTCGAGCTTGGAGAGCGCGCCGACGTTCTGCTCGACCTGCTCGGGGCGCGAGGCGCCCATGACGACCGAGGTCATGCCCTCGTGCCGCAAGGTCCAGGCCACCGTCATCTGCGCGAGCGACTGGCCGCGCT
Source organism: Polyangia bacterium (assembly GCA_035939455.1). Lineage (GTDB taxonomy): Bacteria > Myxococcota_A > Polyangia > Fen-1088 > Fen-1088 > DASZFV01. Next base: position 6,266 of record DASZFV010000511.1, on the reverse strand, counting down.
CGCGCGCCACGCCGTTCAGGCCCTGCAGGATGCGCTTACGCTCGTCCTTCGACCTCGAGGCCACCCAGTCGTGGGCCCACTCGCGCGCGGGCCGTGAGTCGGCCGGCACGTCGCCGTCCTGGTACTTCGCGCCCGACAGCAGCCCCGAGGCGAGCGGGCAGAAGGCGATGACGCCCACGCCCGCGCGGTCCGTGTGCGGCAGCAGGTTCTTCTCGACCGTGCGCCCCAGCATGTTGTAGTAGGGCTGGTGGATCGTGATGGGCGCGAAGCGCTCGCGCGCCACAACCTCGAGCGCCGCCTGCGTCTGCGCGCCCGTGTAGCTCGAGATGCCCACGTAGAGCGCCTTGCCCTGCTCGACGAGCGTGTCGAGCGCGCCCATCGTCTCCTCGAGCGGCGTCCCCGGATCGGGCCGGTGCGAGTAGAAGATGTCGAAATACTCGAGGCCCGTGCGCTTGAGCGACTGATCGCAGCTCGCGATCATGTACTTGCGCGAGCCCCACTCGCCGTAGGGGCCCGGCCACATGCGGTAGCCCGCCTTGCTCGAGATGATGAGCTCGTCGCGCGGCATGTCCTTGACGACGCGGCCGCACACGAGCTCGGCGTTGCCGGCCGGAGCGCCGTAGTTGTTCGCGAGGTCGAAGTGCGTGATGCCGAGGTCGAACGCCCGGTACATGCACCGCTTGGCGACGTCGCCGTCGTGCGTGCCGCCGTACGTCTCCCACGCCCCCAGCGAGACGGCCGGCAACATGAGCCCGCTCTTTCCCGTGCGGCGGTATTGCATCTTCGAGTAACGGTCCGTGGAGAAGGTCTGGGTCATTTTGACTCGTTGGGGATGTGAAGTTGTCGGTTGGCTTCGGTATCTAAAAAGCGGGAGACGTCGCCATGAGCTTGGCGCCGCACGACTCGCGGACGAGCAGATCGGAGTTGAGGATGACATGCCGGCTGGGGCCGGCCGGGCCGCCCGCGATGCGCTCGAGCACGAGCTGAGCGGCGAGCGTACCAAACATCTCCGTCGGCTGGTTGACGACCGTGAGAAACGGCGAGAGGACGGCGAGGTGCTCGACGTCATCGAAGCAGACGAGGGCCATATCCTTGGGCACGACGAGGCCATGCTCGCGGATGGCTTGCATGGCGCCGAGGGCCGTCATGTTGTTGACCGCGAAGACTGCCGTGGGCCTCGGGTCCTGCTGGAGGATCTGCTGCATGGCTGCGTGGCCGCCCGCGCGGTCCGCCGTCGTGCGCACGATGAGCGACGGCGAGCTCTTGACGCCGGCGGCCTTCAGGGCGGCGTTGTAGCCCTGCAATCGCTCGCGCGCCGTCGAGACGTTGTCCGGCTCGATGATGACGGCGATGCGGCGATGGCCGATCGACAGGAGGTGACTCGCGAGCATCTTCGCGCCGGCGACGCTGTCGGCCTGGACGAGATCGCACTCGAGGCCCGACACCGAACGATCGATGAGCACGAGCGGAAACTTGCGCCGCTCGAGCGGCACGAGGTTGGCCTTCGAGCGATCGCCGACGGGCGCGATGATGAGCCCTTCGGCCCGGTGAGCGATCATGTCCTGCACGTACTGCTTCTCGAGGGCCAGATCGCCTTCGCTGTTGCAGAGCAGGACGCGATATCCCGCGCGGCGCGCCACGGTCTCGGCCCCTCGCACGAGGATCGAGAAGAAGGGGTTCGAGATGTCGGGAACGATGAGACCCAGCGTCCCGCTCTTGCTGGACATCAGGCCGCGGGCGACGCCGTTCGGAACGAAGTCGAGCTCGGTGACGGCCCGCTCGACGCGCCGCCGCGTCTCGGGACTGACGCCCGCGCCGCCATTGATGACGCGCGAGACCGTCATGGCAGAGACGCCGGCTCGTCGAGCGACGTCGCGGACGGTGGCGTTCATCGTGGCAGGTCCAATGCCCTCAGCATGGAGCCGTTATCACATAGCATAGGGATTCCCCGCCCTTAAAATGGATTCGCGGCGGCGAGGCCCGTTGCGTCCTCGGTGGGAACGGACGCTCGAGGTCAAGCTTAGGCGATCGTTCGCATGACGCTCGGGCGGCCGATCATGCGTCACCGACGTCGCTCGCGGCGCCATCGGCGGCGCCGTCGCCTCCGTCAGAGCCGTCGCCCGGCGTCGGAGCGTCGGTCCCTCCGTCACCTGGAGGGGCGGCGTCGCCGCCATCGACGGCTGGACCATCGGTGCCCGCGTCTCCGGTCGGGGCGTCCCCCGCGCCGACGTCGACCCGGGAGCCGTCAGCGCCCGCGGAACCGTCGGCGCCTGCCGCCCCGTCGGCGCCACCGCTGGCGTCTTCCCCCGCGGCGCCCGCGGCGCCATCGGCGCTCCCGGCGCCAGGCTTGATGCAGACGTTCGCGATGCACGTGAGCTGCGCGTTGCAGCGGTTGTCGGCGTAGCAGGCGGCGCCCTCGTCCCCGAGGGGCTTGGCGGGCGTGCTGCTGCAGCCGATCGTCAGCGCGGAGGCGGCCAGGGCGACCAGGGCAAGGGGACAAAGGGCATGAAGAACATTCCGGACGCGCATGGCGCGGACGGTAGCACGACGGTTGACGGGCGTCGCAAGTTGAGCCACAGTAACAAAATATGAACCGTCGTTCAGAACTTAGAGCCGCTCCTTCGAACCTGCGCGCCCGCATCCGCGAGACGACGGTGCAGGCCATCCTCGCGGCGGCCGAGGAGGTGTTCGCCGACGCGGGCCTGCACGCCGCCCGCATGGACACGATCGCGGCCAAGGCGGGCGTCTCGGTGGGGACGCTCTACAACCACTTCGAGGATCGGGAGGCCCTGCTGGCGGGGCTGCTGGCGGCCCGTCGCGCCGAGCTCGTGGGAAAGGTCGATGCCGCCATCAGCGAGGCCGCGGGGCGCCCGCTGCGCGAGCGCCTGCGGCGGATCTTGGGCGCCTTCGCCAGTCACTGCGACACGCACCGCAGGTTCGTCAACATCGTCCTGCAGCGCGAGGTCGGCCGTTACCAGCAGACGTTCCCGCAGGCGTGCGCGAAGAAGCACGACACCATGGGCGAGATCTACGAGCGCATCGAGGGTGAGATGAAGCGCGGCATCAAGGAGCGCGCGCTGCGCGTCGAGGCGGGTGCGCTCGCGACGACGTTTTTCATGGGCATGCTGCGCGCCCTCATCGTCCGCGACGTCGTCCTCGAGGCCGGCGGCGACATGGCGTCCGATCTCGATCGGCTCCTCGACGCGTTCTTCGACGGGCTCGGAGCGCGGAGGGCCGCGGCGTGACGGCCGCCGTCTCGGCGTTCCCCGCGCCGTACGCGCGCGCGCCCGTCAACAAGTGGGTCGTGACGCTGTCGGTGACGTTTGGGACGCTCATGGGCGCCATCGACACCTCGATCGTCGCGGTGGCGACGCCGCACCTCACGGGCGCGCTCGGCGCCACCGTCGAAGAGATGACGTGGGTCACGACGGGCTTCGTCATCGCGACCGTCGTCGTCATGCCGCTCACGGCGTTCCTCGGCCGCTTCTTCGGCCAGAAGCGCGTCTACCTCTTCTCCCTTGGGCTGTTCGTGGCCGGGTCGGCGCTCTGCGGGCTCGCCCGCTCCCTGCCCATGATGGTGGCCTGTCGCGCGCTGCAAGGCTTGGGCGCGGGCGCGCTGCAGCCGACCGAGCAGGCCATCTTGCGCCAGACCTTCCCGCCCGAGGAGCAGGGCATGGCGATGGCGCTCTTCGGCCTGGCCGTCGTCGTGGGGCCCGCCGCGGGGCCCGCCCTCGGGGGCTACATCCTCGACAACTTCGCCTGGCCTTGGATCTTTTACATCAACCTGCCCGTGGGCCTGCTCGGCATCTTCATGGTGACGCGCTTCGTCCACGAGCCCGACGACATCAGGCGCGAGAACCACGCGCGCGCCGCCGCCCAGCGCAAGAACCTCGACTGGCAGGGGATCGTCCTCATGACGATCGGCCTCGCCTCCCTGCAGTACGTCCTCGAGGAGGGCAGCCGCAACGATTGGTTCCAGTCGCAGGTCATCGCCGTGGCGTCCTTCGTGGCCGTCTTCGTGCTGGCCGCTTTCGTCATCCGCGAGCTGACGGCGCCCGTGCCGGCCGTCGACTTGTCGTTGTTCAAGGACCGGGTGTTTCTCTCGGGCACGATCATCGGCGCCATGATGTTCGCGATCCTCATGTCCATCACGTTCCTGCTGCCGCTCTTCATGCAGCAGCTGCTGGGGTTCCCGGCGCTCGACTCGGGCGTCGCGCTCATGCCGCGCGCCCTCGCCATGATGGTCGGCATCCCGCTCGTGGGCCGGCTCTACAACTACGTCCAGCCGCGCATCCTCGTGATCTGCGGCGTGGTGCTCGTGGCGCTCTCGGCCGTGCTCATGTCGCGCTACACGCTCGCGACGAGCTCGCAGTCCGTCGTTCTCGCCATCGTCATCCAGGGCTTCGGTTTCGCGTCGCTCTTCGTGCCGCTCACGACGGTGGCGCTGGCAGGGATCCCGCGCTTTCGGCTGACGGACGCCACGGGGCTGAACTCGCTCCTGCGCCAGATCGGCGGGTCGCTCGGACTGGCCGCGTTCGCGACGCTGCTGCCGCACTTCGTGGCGGCCGCGCGCACGGGGCTGGCCGCGCACGTCGATCCCGGCCGCCCCGAGGTCATGGCGCGCCTCTCGGCGTTGCAGGGGGCCTTGACGGCCCGAGGACTCGACGCCACGGCGGCGCGCACCGGAGCGCTGCGCATCCTCGACGGCACGCTGGCCCAACAGGCCTCCGTGCTGGGCTTCGAGCGCATGTTCCTCTTCGCGGGCCTCGCCTTCCTGCTCGTGATTCCCTTCGCTCTGTTCCTGCGCCGGCCCGCGAGCGCGCCCAAGGCCAAGATCGATCTTCACTGAGAAAAACCATGGAAACAGCCAGACAGCCCGCGACCCTCCCCCTGCCCGAGCCGAAGGGCGACGTCAGCGTCGCCGCCGCCAAACCGGCCCGCAAGCGTCGACCGTTCGTCGTCCTCGGCCTCGTCGCGCTCGTCGCGCTCGTCGCCGTGGGCACCTACGCGCTCGCGACGGGCGGCCGCGAGAGCACCGACGACGCCCAGGTCACGGCCGACATCGTGCCCGTCTCGGCGCGCGTGGCCGGCGTCCTGTTCGCGGTGCACATCCACGAGAACCAGGCCGTCAAGCGCGGCGACGTGCTCGTTGACCTCGACGCCGCCGACATGCGCGCGCGGCGGGACCAGGCCGATGCCGAGCTCGCGACAGCGCAGGCTCAGGCTCAGGCCGCCGACGCGCAGGTCCAGATCGTCGAGGCGACCTCGAAGGGCGGTCTTACGAGCGCGCGCGCCGCGCTCTCGGGCTCGGCGGCGGGCGTCGGCAGCGCGGACGCTCAGCTCGCGGGCGCGCGCGCGGCCGCGGCGCGGGCCGAGGCGGATCTCAAGAAGGCCGAGCTCGATCTCGGGCGCGCGCAGACGCTGCGCGCGGCCGGCGCCACCCCGCAGCAGCAGCTCGACGCCGCGCAGATCGAGGTCGAGGTCGCGCGCGCCGCCAAGGCGCAGGCCGACGCGCAGGTCGCGCTCGCAGGGGACGCGCGGCGTGGCGCGCAGAGCCGCGTGGGAGAGGCGCGTGGCCGCGTCGATCAGAGCACGTCGGTGGCGCCACAGATCGCGGCGGCGCGCGCCGGGGCCGCGCTCGCGGCGGCGCGCGTGCGCAGCGCCCAGGCGTCTCTCGCACTGGCCACGCTCCAGCTCGGCTACGCGCGCATCCTGGCGCCAGCCGACGGCTACGCGTCGAAACTCGCGGCGCACGAGGGCCAGCTCGTCGCCGTCGGACAGCCGCTCGTCGAGCTCGTGCCCTTCGAGACCTACGTCGTCGCGAACTTCAAGGAGGGCCAGATCGGCCTCATGCGTCCCGGCCAGCCCGCGACGATCGAGGTCGACGCCTTCCCCGGTCGCAAGCTCGCGGGACGCGTCGAGAGCCTCGCGGGCGGCACGGGCGCGAGCTTCTCGCTGCTGCCGCCCGACAACGCCACGGGAAACTTCGTGAAGGTCGTGCAGCGCGTCCCCGTCCGCATCGCGCTCGTCGACCCGCCGCCCGACGTCGTGCTCCGTCCCGGGCTGTCTGCGGACGTCACGGTCAGGGTGCGGTAGGGGAACCGTTGCCGGGCGTCACGGGAAGCGGGTAGAGCCCGCTGCTACTTGCCGCCGGCCTCGACGACCTGCACGGGCGCGCCGTCCTCGACCTCGTTCCCGAGGTTGAGCGCGACTCGCTCGCCGCCGCGGAGGCCCGAGACGAGCCGCACCGTCGCGCCGTCATCGTC
>DASZFV010000510.1:0-10772 GCA_035939455.1 Polyangia bacterium | reverse complement strand
CGTCCTCGCGCTCGCCGAGTGGTCGCCCGCGGAGGCGCTCTGCGACCCGATGTGCGGCGCCGGCACGATCCCCATCGAGGCGGGCTTGCTCGCGCTGGGCCGCGCGCCGGGCCTCGAGCGCGCGTTCGCGACGTCGCGCTGGCCGCTCTTCGCCGCTCGCCCGGAGCTCGAGCGCGCGCTCGTCGAGGAAGCTCGCGCGAGGCTCGCAGCGCCTCCCGCGTTCTCGCCGACGATCACCGGCTCGGATCGCGAGCCGAAGGTCGTCGAGTCGGCGCGCCGCAACGCCGCGCGCTCCGGCCTCGCCGCGCACGTCGCCTTCACCTGCGCGGATCTCGCCGACGTCCGCGCGCCCGCGCCCACCGGTCTCGTCGTCCTCAATCCCCCCTACGGTCGACGGCTCGGCGATCCTCGCCGCGTCGCGCGCGCCACGCGCGACCTCGGGCGCGCGCTGCGCGCGCGCTTCGGCGGCTGGCGCGCCGCCGTCCTCTTGCCCGCGCGCACGACGCCCGACGCGCTGGGCTTGCCCGTAACAGCGCGCTTTCCGCTCACGAACGGCGGCTTGCGCGTCGCCCTCGTCGTCAGCGCGATCCGGTAGCGCCGGCCGCGCCGCGTACGATCCCTTGTGGATCACGCAGCGCCGCCCGACCGACCTCCGCCGGCGCGTCACCCGTTGCCGCCGCCGTCGCTGCGCATGCCGTCTCCGTGGTGCGCGAAGCCGAGCCGGCGCGCCGTCGTCCGGAACAGCGTCTGGATCGCGAGCGCGTAGGTGCCCTCGCCCCGGCCGCGCGCGCCGAAGCGAGGGTCGTAGAGCTGTCCGCCGCGCGTTTCGCGGATGCGATGAAGCACCCGGTCGGCCGAAAGCGGCAACGCCGCCCTCACCCGCTCCTCGAACACCGCTTTGACCGAGCCGGGGAGCCGCAGCAGCACACTGCCTGCGTGGGTGGCTCCCGCGTCACGCGCGGCGGACAGAATCCTCGGAATGTCCTGGTCGTTCAGCCCCGGTATGATGGGCGCGACGTTCACGCCCACCTCGATCCCGGCGCGCGCGAGCGTCTCGATGATGCGCACGCGGCGCTGCGGCGTCGCGACGTAGGGCTCGATGGCGCGCGCCCGCTCGACGTCCCAGATGGGGATGCTCACGGTGACGTGCGCAGAGGCGACCCGCGCGAGCGTCTGGAGCACGTCGACGTCGCGCTCGACGAGCGGCGCCTTCGTGATGATCGCCACCGGGTTCTGAACGTCGGCGCACACCTCGAGGCACCCGCGTGTCAGTCGATAGGACGCCTCGAGCGGCTGGTAGCAATCGGTGACGCCGCTGAAAACGACGACCTCCTTCTTCCACGTCCGCTTGGCGAACGCCGCCCGCAGGAGCTCGGGCGCCCGCAACTTGACGACGATCTTGCGATCGAAGTCCGTGCCCGCGCCCATGCTCAGGTACTCGTGCGACGGCCGCGCGTAGCAGTACGCGCAGGCATGGAAGCAGCCGCGGTACGGGTTCACGCTGTACGTGAAGCCCACGTCGGGGCTGTCGTTCCTCGCGAGGATGTTGCGCGTGTGATCCTCGAAGACCTCGAGCGTCACCTCGGGCGGCGCCTCGAGGTACTCCACCTCGGTTGTGGCCCACGGATTGGGCGGGTTCGAAATCTGCACGGCGCGCATCGGCGGAAAGGACATTGGACCTGAACATCAGTTCAGTCAAGATGGCCTCCGCCGTTTTCGCGCAACGGAAGGGAACTGCACGCTTCTTCGTCACCGACGGTCGCCTTGATCCGCCGCCAGCGCTGCCGTAGTGTCTCGCCCCACTCGAAATGGCCGGCCCCCCCAGTGATTTCGCCAAGCAGTTCGCGCGCCTGGCCGCGTTGCCCCCGTACGTCCTCGCGGCGGTCGACGAGCTGAAGTCAAAGCTGCGGGCCGAGGGCCACGACGTGTTCGACTTCGGCCTCGGCAACCCGGACGGCCCCAGCCCCAAGGCCGCGATCGACCGCCTCGTCACCGAGGCGCAGCGCCCGGGCAACCAGCGCTACATGCCGTCAAAGGGCATGCCCGAAGTGCGGCGCGCCATCTGCGACTGGTACGCGCGCAAGTACGGCCAGTCGTTCGATCCCGACACGGAGTCCGTCGTCACGATCGGCGCCAAGGAGGGCCTCGCTCACCTCTTCCTCGCGATCATCGCGCCCGGCGACTGCGTGCTGGCGCCCGATCCCTGCTACCCGATCCACCGCTATGGGATCATCATCGCGGGCGGCGAGCCCGTGCCCGTCACGACGGGGCCGGACAGGGACGCCTACGCCGAGATCGAGGCGGGCCTCGCGCGCGCGCCCCGCAAGCCCAAGGGCCTGGTCGTGAACTTCCCGCACAACCCCACGAGTGCCGTCGTCGATCTCGGGTTCTTCGAGAAGGTCGTCTCGCTCGCGAAGCGCGAGCAACTGTGGGTGATCTCCGACCTCGCCTACGCCGACCTCGTACACAACGGCCGGCCGGCGCCCAGCATCTTCCAGGTCTCGGGCGCGCGCGAGGTGGCCGTCGAGTTCTTCACCGTCTCGAAGAGCTACTCGATGCCGGGCTGGCGCGTCGGCTTCTGCGTGGGCAACCGCGGGCTCGTGGGCGCGCTCACGACGATCAAGGGCTACCTCGACTACGGTATGTTCGCGGCGACGCAACTCGCGGCCGCGACGGCCCTCTCCTCCTGCGATGCCGACGTCGCCGCCAACCGCGAGCGCTACAAGCACCGCTCGCGACTCCTCGTCGACGGACTCGCGAAGGCCGGGTGGCGCGTGCCGCTGCCGACCGCCTCGATGTTCGTGTGGGCCCCGGTGCCCGCGACCCACGCCCACCTCGGCGCCGTGGGCTTCGCCTCGGCGCTCCTCGAGCAGGCGGACGTGGCTGTATCTCCCGGGGTGGGCTTCGGCCCCGGCGGCGAGGGTTACGTGCGGTTCGCGCTCATCGAGCCGGACGACCGCGCCCTGCGGGCCGGCGCGGCCATCGGAGCATTTCTGGCTCGCCCGGCTGGCAGCACGTGAAGCTGCTCGGACTACGCCGAGCGTTGACAAACCCCCGCCCCTCCAGTAAAAAGCCCCCTCCATGCCGCAGTCCGCAACACACCATCGCCCGACTTTTCAGGCCAAGGGCGACTTCGAGCACTCTTGGTTCATCGCCGACGTCGAGGGAAAGACGTTGGGGCGCGTCGCGACGAAGATCGCGGACGTCCTGCGCGGCAAGCACAAGCCGACGTTCACGCTCCACGAGGACGCGGGCGACTTCGTCGTCGTCGTCAACGCCGACAAGATCCACCTCTCGGGCAAGAAGTGGCAGATCAAGCTCTACCGCGACCACTCGCTCTTCCCGGGCGGCCTGCAGACGAAGACGGCCGCCGAGCTGCTCGCGCGGCACCCCGCCGACCTCATCAAGCGCGCCGTGTGGGGCATGCTGCCCAAGGGCCCGCTCGGTCGCCGCATTTATAAGAAGCTGAAGGTGTACGCGGGCGCCGAGCACCCGCACGCCGCGCAGCAGCCCCAACCACTCAAGCTGGTCTGATTCGGAGCCCCAATGCCTGATCCGTCGAAATCGATTTACGCCACGGGCCGCCGCAAGCACGCGGTGGCGCGCGTCTGGCTGCAGCCCGGCAGCGGCAAGGTCGACATCAACCGGCGCACGCTCGAGGACTACTTCGGCCGCGAGACCTCGCGCATGGTGTTCCGCCAAGCGCTCGAGCTCACGGAGACGACTGGCCGCTTCGACGTGTTCGTCAACGTGAGCGGCGGCGGGCTCTCGGGCCAGGCGGACGCCATCCGCCACGGCATCTCGCGCGTGCTCATCAAGGTTGATCCGAGCTACCGGCCAGCCCTCAAGAAGGCCGGCTACCTGACGCGCGACGCGCGCCAGAAAGAGCGCAAGAAGTATGGTCAGCGCGGCGCCCGCGCTCGCTTCCAGTTCTCGAAGCGCTAGTCGGGACGGGCGCACGTCGACGATCCGAGGCAGCGTCGGGAGGGGCTTCCGCTGAGCGATCGAACGACCCACCCAGCCCTGCCTCGCCCCGCCACCCTTGCCACGGAAAGATGGTGCCAGCTCGCACCGGTGACGTGTGAGCGTCGGCGCGTTGGGGCAGAATGAGCGCGTTTGGCCGCGGCGCCCTCAAAGAAGCTCTTGGCGCGACTGCTCGTGGGGACCCTCGTGCCCACGATCGGGGCGCTGGTCGTGTTCGGTGTGTTCGCGCACGAGGTGGCGCGGCGCGCGCTCGAGGACGAGCTCGGGCGGCGGCTCGCCACGGCGGCGGCCGGGGCGGCGGAGACGGTCTTGCCCGAGCAGCTCCAGGCGTACGGCGCAGGAGACGAGGCATCGCTGACGTACGCGAACGTGCGGCGCAAGCTCGCGGCGGCGCGCGAGCGGTTGGGCGTGCGGCGCGTGGTGGCCGTGGCGGGCGATCTCACGGCGCGCGGCGACACGGCGGGGACGCTGGCGCTCGGCGCAGCGGCGTACGAGCTCGGCGCGGACGAGGCGGAGATCGAGCGGGCCCAAGCCGGCGTGCCGACGGCGTCGCCGCTGTTCGTCGGGCACGACGGCCTGCCCTACAAGCGCGCCTACGCCGCCATCGGGGAGCCCGGCGCGGGCGCGGGGCTCATCGCCGTCGAAGGCAACGCCGAGTACTACGTCACGCTCGCGGCGTTCCGACACGAGCTGCTGCTCGCGGGCGGGCTGGCGCTGCTGGCCGTTCTCGCGCTCACGGCGCTCGTCGCGCGGCGGATCTCGGGGCCGGTCGCGAGGCTCGCCGACGCGGCGGCGCGCCTCGGACGCGGCGAGCTCGGCGCGCGCATCCCCGTCGAGACGCGCGACGAGATCGGCTTCCTCGCCTCGACGCTCGACGACACGCGCGCGGCGCTGCAGGCACGCGACGAGCGCCTGCAGATGATGCTCGCCGGCATCGCCCACGAGGTGCGCAACCCGTTGGGCGGGCTCGAGCTCTACGCGGGCCTGCTGCGCGACGCGCTCGCCGGTCAACCAGAGCGGCTCGCGGAGGTGGCGCGCATCGAGCGCGAGCTCGGCCACCTGCGCACGGTCGTGAGCGACTTCCTCGAGTACGCGCGGCGACCCACGCCGGAAATCACGGCGGTCGCCGTGCGACCGCTGCTCGAGGAGGTGCGCGAGCTGACCGAGGCGCCAGGGGGCGTCAACGTCACGGTGGTCGCGGCCGACGCGCTGACCGTCCGCGCGGACGCGGGACAGCTCCGCCGCGCGCTGCTCAACCTCGCGCGCAACGCCGCCGCCGTCATGCAGGGGCGCGCGGGCAGCGTCGTCCTCTCCGCGGCCCGCGTCGACGCGAACTCGCACGTGCGCCTCGAGGTGCGCGATCGCGGGCCGGGCGTGCCGGCGGACATGCGCGAGAAGATCTTCACGCCGTTCTTCACGACGCGCGAGAAGGGCACCGGCCTCGGCCTCGCGTTCGTGCGCGAGATCGTGCGCGAGCACGGCGGCGAGGTGAGCGTCGCCGACGCGGAGGGCGGCGGCGCCGTGTTCCGCATCGACTTGCCGGACGAGGCCGCCGCGTGACGGGGCGAGGAACGTCGTGTCGACGCTGATCCTCACGGACCGCCGCTTCCTCGCGCACGAGGCGGGCATCGGACACCCGGAGTCCCCGGCGCGCCTGCGGGCCATCCTGACCGATCTCGAGCGCGCGACCCCCGAGGGCCTCGTGTTCGAGGAGCCGCGCGCGGCGACGGACGCAGAGATCGATGCCGTGCACAGCCCCGCGCACCACGCGTTGCTGCGCGGACTCGCGGGGAAGCGGGCGCGCCTCGATCCCGACACGGTGATGTCGCAGGGGAGCTGGGAGGCGGCCAGGCACGCGGCGGGCGCGGCCGTGGGCGCCGTCGAGGCGGTCTGGAGCGGGCGCGCCGCGAGCGCCTTCGCACTCGTCCGACCGCCCGGCCATCACGCCGAGGCCGCGCGCGCCATGGGCTTCTGCCTGCTGAACAACGCGGCCATCGCGGCCGAGGCCGCGCGGCGCCTCGGCGCCCGCCGCGTGCTCGTGCTCGACTGGGACGTCCACCACGGCAACGGCACGCAGCACATCTTTGCGGCGCGCGACGACGTCATGTACATGTCCGCGCACCAGCATCCTTTCTACCCGGGCACGGGCGCGGCCACGGAGGTCGGCGCGGGCGCGGGACGCGGGTTCACGATCAACTGCGCGTTGCCGGCCGGGCAGCGCGACGCCGACTATGGCGCCGTCTTCCACGATCTCTTCCTGCCCGCGGGGCGCGCCTTCGCGCCCGACCTCGTGCTCGTCTCGGCGGGCTTCGATCCACACGAGCGCGATCCGCTGGCCGATATGTGCGTCACCGAGCGCGGCTTCGCGGCCATGGCCACGGCTGTGGCGGACCTCGCGCGCGAAGGTTGCGGCGGCAAGCTCGTGCTCCTGCTCGAAGGTGGCTACGACCTCGCGGCGCTCGCGGCGTCGACCCGCGCCTGCCTCGAGGTCCTGCGCGGCCGGCGCGAGGACTTTCCGCGCGGCGCGGGCGCCGAGGCCGCCGGCGCCATCGCCGAGACGCGCGCCGCGCTGGCTGCCGCGGGCCGCCCCGTGCCCGAGACCTGAGCCGTGAGCTCGGACGCGGGCAACGGGGCGACCGCACCCCCTCAACGACGGAGCTGGCCACGGGCACCATGGACCTTCGGCTCGGGGCCCGGCGTGGCGTCGCTCTTCGCGATGCTGCTCGCCCTCATCTCGCTCGTGGCGTGGCTGTCGCTCGGCGCGCAGGTCCTGGCGCTCGTCGGGAGCCGCGGCCTGCTGCCGCTCGCGGACTTTATCGAGGCCGCCCGCGACGCGGGCCTGGCTCGCTGGGGGCGTCTGCCGACTATCTTCTTGTGGACGCAATCCGATCGCGCCCTCGCCGCGGGGGTAGCCGTGGGTGTCGGGCTCTCGCTCTCGGCGCTGCTCGGTCTCCGGCGGCGGCTGTGCTTCGCGCTCTCGACGGCGCTCTACCTGTCGTACGCCGTCGCGGCGCGTGTGTTCCTCGGATTCCAGTGGGACAACCTGTTGCTTGAGTGCGGCCTGTGCGCCGTCTTCTTGCCCGCGACCCGCCGGGCGCCCCTGGCTCACTTTCTTTTCCGCGCGCTCCTCTTCAAGCTCTATTTCGAGTCGGGGCTCGCGAAGTGGCAATCTCCGCTCGGCGACTGGCAGGACGGCAGCGCCATGACCTATTACTACGAGACGGCTCCGCTGCCGACGGCGCTGGCCTTCTACGCGCACAACCTGCCCGTTTGGTGGCACCACCTCGAGAGCCGGGCCACGCTCGTGCTCGAGCTCTTCGTACCCTTCGGTATCTTCGGTCCCCGGCGCGCGCGCCTCTCGACGGCGCTCGCGCTCACGGCGTTCCAGCTCGTCAACGCCGCCACCGCGAACTATGGCTTCTTCTGCCACCTCGCCGTAGCGCTCCACGTATTCTTGCTCGACGACGCGGACCTCGGGCCCTTCCGGCGCCTTCTCCTGCCGCGTTCGACTGCGCGAGTGGCGGCCCCGACAGCCAAGCCCGCGCCCGACGGAGCCCAAGAGCGCGGCCTGGCCGTGCGCGCCCTCGACCGCGCGGCGGCCCGTGTTGGCGTCGCCGCCTACCTCGCGGTGTCCTTCGCGTCGGCCGCGTTCGTCTTCGGCGGCGGCGAGCCCGGCGCCGTGCTGAGGGCGCTGGCGCCGCTCGTCGATCGCGCGGAGACGCTTCGCATCGTGAACACCTATCACCTGTTCGCCTCGATCACGCGCGAGCGCATCGAGCCGGAGCTCCAGACGCTCGCGCCGGGCGGGGACGAGGAGGACGACGCGGCGTGGACCGCGCACGATCTCCGGCACAAACCCGGCACCCCCACGCGCGCGCCCGACTTCGTGGCGCCGCACCAGCCGCGCCTGGATTTCCAGCTCTGGTTCCACGGCCTCGCCTTCCGGCGCGGCCAGCCTCCCTACCTCCGCATGTTGCTCGAACGAATGTGCGAAGATTCGGACGCCGTGCGCCCCTTCTTCCGTGAGTCCGCGCGCGACGCGCTGCCCCTGCACCCGCGCGCGGCGCGGGTCGTCTACTGGCAGTACCACTTCACGACTCCCGCCGAGAAGCAGGCGACGGGCGCCTGGTGGCGTCGCGAGCGGCTCGCGGCCACGGCGCCGGTCCGGTGCGCGAGCTCGACGTGAGAGAAGATCGTGATACCCCGCCGACTTCGCCGGCGCTTCGGGAGGAACAGCCGACTGCGTCGGCTCTCTCGCCACGTGCCGCGTCGCTCGGGACGCTGTTCTTCACGGTCTTCCTCGACCTGCTGGGCTTCGGCCTCGTGATCCCGTTCTTGCCCGGTCTCGCGCGCGACCTGGGGGCCGGCGACTTCGTGGCGACGCTGCCCGGCGCCGCGTACTCACTCATGCAGTTCCTGTTCATCCCCGTGTGGGGCCGGCTCTCCGATCGCGTGGGCCGTCGGCCCGTGCTCCTCTGGAGCATCGCCGCCTCGGCCTTCGGCATGGCCATGCTCGGCTTCGGCCACTCGCTGGTCTGGCTCTTCGTCGCGCGCCTCTGGAGCGGCATCGCGACGGCCAACATCGCCGTCGCGCAGGCCTACATCGCCGACGTCACGACGCCCGAGACGCGCGCGCGCGGCATGGGGATGATCGGCATGGCCTTCGGCCTGGGCTTCATCTTCGGCCCCGCCGTGGGCGGCGTTCTTTCGCGCTACCCCGTGCCAGGCTTCGCGCAGGTGGGCGCGCTGCCAGCGCTCGTGGCCGCCGGTTTGTCGACGATCAACCTGCTGCTCGCGCTGCGCACGCTGCCTGAGTCGCTTCCGCCGCAGGCGCGCGGCCGCAGCGTGCGGCGCGCCGTTCCGCTCGACGTGCAAGCCTTCCGCGCCGCCGTGCGCGTGCCCGGCGTGGGCGTCGCGGTCGCGACGAACTTCTTCGTGATCCTGTGGTTCTCGGGCATGGAGCAGACGTTCCGCCTGTTCACCGACGACGTCTTCGGGATGACCGCCGCCGCGACCGGCGCGATCTTCGCCGTCGTGGGCGTCGTCGGTGCCGGCGTGCAGGGCGGCCTCGTGCACCGCCTCGCGCGGCGCTTCGGGGAGGCGCGCCTCATCATCGTGGGACCGCTCGTGCTGGCCGTCGCGTTCGCGCTCCTCGGCGCGAGCCCGATCTTCGGCGGCGCCGCGCGCGTCGCGCTCTATGTCGCAAGCGGCCTCATCGCGCTCGGGAACGGCATCGTCACGCCCTGCCTGCCGGCCTATGTTTCGCGTCGCGCCGGAGCCGCCGATCAGGGCCTGTCGCTCGGCACGTTGCAGTCGGCGTCGGCCCTGGGACGCGTCGTCGGGCCCGCTCTCGGTGGCGTGCTCTATTCGACGTTCAGCCCGACGGCGCCCTACACGATCGGCGCCGTGGGCCTGCTCGTCGCCGCGGTCATCGCCGCGATGCGGTTACCCGACTGAGGTCATCTTTGCGGCGCCGGCCAAAAGTGAAAGACCGTGGCCGCGGCTCTGGCTCACGGCACGTTCGGGCCGCTGCCGGTCTTGCGCTTCTCGGGCTTGGGCGTCGCTTCGTTACCGTGCAGACACACCCGATTGCGGCCCGTGCGCTTGGCCTCGTAGAGCGCCTTGTCGGCAGCCGCGAGAAACTGCGCATGATCGAGGATCGCCGTGTCGGGGATCGCCGCGATGCCGAGGCTGATCGTGACGGGGATCGTCTTGCCGCCGAACACGAACGTGTGGGCCTCGACGGTCTGACGTAGCCGTTCGGCCACAATCTTTGCGCCACCGAGATCGGTGCCGCGGCACAGGACCGTGAACTCCTCGCCGCCGAAGCGCGCCAGCACGTCCTCGGTGCGCACGAGCGTCGCCATGAGCTGCGACAGCTCCGACAGCACGAAGTCACCCGCCGGGTGGCCGTGGGAATCGTTGATGCGCTTGAAGAAGTCGATGTCGAGGAAGATGAGGGCCAGCGGCGAGCTGTGTCGCGCGGCGTACGCAAACTCCTTCTCGAGGTAGTCGGTGAAGTACTTCTTGTTGAAGACCTTGGTGAGGCCGTCGCGCAGCGCCGACTCGTACATCTGACGCTGGAAGACCTCGTCCAGGTAGTCGTGGTACGTGAACTTCAGGATCGTGGTCGAGCCGACCATGATCTTGTCGCCGTCGGCGAGCTCGCGACGGTCGACCCGGATGCCGTTGCAGAACGTGCCGTTCGTCGAGCCGAGATCCTCGAGCACGATCTTGTCGCCGTCCCCGTCGGTACCGCCCTGGCGGACGAGCTGGCAATGCTCGCGCGACACGCCCTCGTCGTTGAGCCTGACGAGGCAACGCGGTCCCCGGCCGACGATCGTCTTGTCGGCCTGGAGCTTGAACATCTCACCGGCGCTGACTCCGGCTAGAACGACGAGGTAAGCGAGATTGCGCTTTTGCTCCTTGTCCGACTCGATCGGAGTGGCAGGCTTGGTGTGAGTCTGGTCCTTGGCTGGACCGCCCGACCCCTTGTCCATGCCTTTATCCTAACCCGACACGGTGCGGCTTGTCCCGCCCGCCCCGCGGCTTCCGGTGGGCTTCAGGGAGTCTCCCGGGCGCCGGTCTCGGGATCGACGCGCCAGCGCAGCTCGCCCGGGTGCCCGGGACCATCTGGCAAGCGGAGCCTGAGAGCCTCCCCCTTGCGCAGCGCGGGGAAGCGGTCGACCCGCAGCAGGGCGCCCGCGAGCGACGAGAGGATGGGCTCGTGGGCGCAAAGGGCGACCGAGTCCTCTCCTTCGAGCGTCGCCAACCACGCGACCGTTCTC
>DASZFV010000509.1:0-1703 GCA_035939455.1 Polyangia bacterium | reverse complement strand
CGCGACGTCGTGACAGCTGGAGTCGAAGCAGTGCTTGCCGCCGTAGCTCATCGCGAGGACCTTGGGCCAGACGTCGGTGACGAAGAACGACTGGCTGGGACGGCAGGCGTTGACGTCCGCGGGCGGCGCGCCGAGGTCGACCGTCTGGCAGGCGGCGCCCAGAAGGGCCGAGGAGAGGGCCAGCAGGACGCCAGGCGCGCGCTTCAAAACGTGTACCTCAGATAGGTCGTCGCGATGAGGTCCGTGCTGGAGCGCAGGTCGCGCAGCCAGTAGTACTCGCCGCGCAGCCCGATCGAGAAGTGCCGCGACAGCGAGTGGTAGTCGACGCCGCCGCCGCCGCCCGCCGTGAGCCCCGTGCGGTACTGCTGCTCGACGCCGAGCTGATAGAGGAGGTTGGTCGACAGGCGCGTCAGTCCCGCGCCGCCTTCGCCGAAGATCGACAGCTGGCCGAAGCGCAGCGTGAGCTTGCCCTCGAGCGTGCCCTGGTACGTCTGCAGGAGCTGGTCACCCTGCGGGTGCTCGCCCGCCTTCGTGAGGTGCGTCGAGCCGAGCGCGTGAAACTGCACGGCGAGGAAGCGCAGGACGTCGTAGCCGACGCGCGCGCCGATCGCGAAACCGGGCGCGACGTTGTCGCCGGCGGGCCCGAAGAAGGCGACCGCGCCGACCTCGCCCTCGGTGAAGAGGCCGCGCGCGAACTTCTTCGGGTCGGGGAAGATCGCGGCCTCGGGCTCCTTCGTGACCTGCGCACACGCCGCCGTCGCGAGCGTCCAAGACAGGACTGAGGCCAGGAACGCGATCGAGGCCAGTCGCGCGAGGCGAGCTGGGCGAGCACGGCGACGAGGACGGCGGACTCTCAATGGGCGCGATGTTACGGCATGTTCGTGGCGGGCTGAAACAGGGTCGGCGCCGGGTGGAAGTGCGCGTCGCCCGCGATGTGCCACAGGCGATCCTCGTCGTCGCGGACGCGCAACGTCCACTCGCACGTCATGTGCTTGTCGGCCGTCAAGGTGACGTCCACCTCGACGAGCGCGGGCGTGACGACGTGCGCCGGCACGTTCTCGAGGCCGACGGGGTTCACGTCCGAGCGGTTGATGAGCACCGACGCGAAGGGCGCCATCCAGCGTCCCATGGCGTCGAGATCCGCCTCGCCGTCGGCGAAATCGTCCTCGCGCACGACGCCCTGGTAGACGGCGCCGGGCGCCAGCGACGTGGGCAGTTGCGGGTGCAGGCTGATGAGGGGCAGATACTCCGACGGGTCGTTCTTGCCCTGCGCGAGCGCGGCCGCCGTGACGGTCTCGTCGTACTTCGTGTATTCGTTGGCGCCGTCGACGACGACGTCGAACGTACCGGGGTCCGCGTCGAGGTTCTTGACGGTGAACAGCAGCTCGAGATGAATCTTGTCGCGCGCGACCCACGGCACGCGCACCGTGCGGTGCATGGGGTCTTCTTTCGTGAGCACCGCGGTCTCGTCGTCGAGCGCGGCCTGCTCGGTCATGTTCGGCTTCCGGAACTGCAGCGTCACGCTGTTGGTGATGCGCGGGGGCACCTCCGTGCCCTGGAGCTCGAGCAACGGCGTGGGCCCGTTGAAATAGATCGGCGTGTTGAGCGAGCAGGCGAGGGCGGACGCCGTCAGCGCGAGGCAGGCCAGGCGGCTGAGGGGACCGTTCGGTCTCACGCTAGGTCCCTCCCTTGAAGACGAAGGG
>DASZFV010000508.1:0-6890 GCA_035939455.1 Polyangia bacterium | reverse complement strand
TGGCGAGATCGACGTGACCGCCGCGGATCATGGCGAACGAGAGCGCGGAGTCGAAGGTGCTGGCGCCGGGGCGCGCCGTCACGGTCTGCTTGCCGGCGTTGATGAGCTGGGGATCGACCTCGTCGTCGTAGGGGAACGGGCCCATGCCCAGCAGGCCGTTCTCGGAGTGCAGCTGCACATCGGAGTCCGCCGGAAGGAAGTTCGCGACCTCGGTGGGCAGGCCGATGCCGAGGTTGACGATCTGGCCCGCGCGCACCTCGGCCGCCGCGCGCCTCACCATGTCGTCGCGCGACCAGCTCATCGTTCGCCGGCTCCCGAGCGCTTCCGTGTCGTGCGGAACTCGATGACGTTCTTGTGCGCGCGCACCTCAACGATGCGCTTGACGAAGAGGCCGGGCAGGTGGACGTCGTCGGGGTCGATGGCGCCCGGCTCGACGAGGTGATCGACCTCGGCCACGGTGACGTCGGCCGCCATCGCCATGAGCGGGCTGAAGTTGCGCGACGTGCGGTGAAAACGCAGGTTCCCGAGGCGGTCGCCCACGGCGGCGCGCACGATGGCGAGGTCGGCGCGCAGCGGCCGTTCGAAGACGTGCTTGCGGCCGTCGAGTTCGCGGATCTCCTTGCCCTCGGCGACGACCGTGCCCACGCCCGTGGGTGTGTAGAAGCCGCCGATGCCCGCGCCGCCCGCGCGGATGCGCTCGGCGAACGTGCCCTGCGGGTTGAGCTCGACCTCGACGGTGCCGCCGAGGTATTGCTCGGCGAGGTCGGGGTTGCCGCCGATGAAGCTGCACACGACGCGCCGGACCTGGCGGTTCTTGAGCAAGACCGCCAGCCCCTGGCCCTGGTTGCCGCAGTTATTGCTGATGATCGTGAGGTCCTTGACGCCCCGGCGCGCAATGGCCTCGATGCAGGCCTCGGCGTTTCCCGAGAGGCCAAAGCCGCCCGACATGATGTGCATGCCGTCGCGCAGGAGATCGAGCGCGTCGTCGACCGTCGCGTAGACCTTATCGGCGCGCGCGGCGCTCACGCGCCGTCCCCCAGCCAGTCGTCGAGCGCGCGCCCGAGCGCCGCGACCGCCTCTTCGAGCTCGACCTCGCTGATGACGAGCGGGGGCGCGAAGTAGAGGAGGTTGTCGCGCTTGTGCATGTGCAGGTGATGCCGGCGCAGCGTCGCCGCCAGCTTGGCGAGCGCGGGCGCCAGCAGCGGCTCCTTCGTGCCGGGGACGCACAGCTCGAACGCCCACAGCAGGCCGAGGCCCCGCACCTCGGCGATCTGCGGGCGCGTCTGCGCGAGCGTCGTCAAGCGCGGGCGCAGCCGCTCGCCCAGCGTCGCCGCACGCTCGACGAGGCCGTCGTCGCGGTAGGTCTCGACGGCCGCGACGATGGCCGCGCACACGAGCGGGTGCGCGTAGCTCGTCAGGCCGCACGCGAGCACCTCGTCGTCGAAGTGGCGCGCGATGCGGTGGCTCACGATGACGGCGCCCCCCGGCGCGTAGCCGCCCGTGAGGGCCTTCGCCATCGTCATGAGGTCGGGCGTGACGCCGTCGTGGTCTACGGCGAACCAACGGCCGGTGCGCCCAAAACCCGACAAGACCTCGTCGGCGATCAGGAGGACGCCGTGCTCGTCGCAGATGGCGCGAAGCTTTCTCCAATAGCCGCTCGGGGGGACGAAGACGCCGTTCGCCCCGACGATCCCCTCGGCGATGACGGCCGCCACCGTGTCGGGCCGCTCGCGCAACAACGTCGTCTCCAGGTCCTCGGCGCACTCGTGCGCGCACGACGCGGGCTTCTTGCCGAAGGGGCAGCGGAAGCAGTACGGGTCGGCGAAGCGCGCCACGCCCGGCAGACCGGGCTCGAACGCCTCGCGCCGCGGGTCGCCCGACAGCGACAGCATCGCGAGCGTCGCGCCGTGGTAGCTGCGCGTGCGCGCGACGATCTTCCTCCGCCCGGTCACGAGGCGCGCTATCTTCACGGCGTTCTCGTTGGCCTCGGCGCCCGACAGACACAGGAAGCTCTTCGAGAGCCCGTCGGGCGTGACCTCGGCGAGCAGCTCGCCCGCCCGCGCCTTCGAGGGGAAAACCGACGTCGGATACGCGAGCAGGCCTTGGGAGGCGGCCGCCGCGAGGGCCTCGCGCATACGCGGGTGGCCGTGCCCGAGGCTGGCGTTCCAGGTCATGCTGCCGAGATCCCACCAGCGCGCGCCGTCGGCCGTCGTGAAGCGCGCCCCCTGGCCCTCGATGATCTCGAGCGGCACGGCAGCGTTCTGCGCGCTCCAGGTGTAGAAGACCCGGGCTTTCTGCCGCGCGGCTAGGTCGACGGGGGTGCTCAAGAACGCGCATCGCGACATGCGCCCGCGAAGACGTCCGCGGTCGCACGCGCCTGCGCCTCCGTGATGATGAGGGGAGGGGACAGTCGGATGGCCTTGCGCCCGCACTCGAGCACGAGCAACCCGCGCCGAAAGCACAGGTTCGCGACGGCGTCGCTGAGCTCGGGCGTTGCGAGCTCGACGCCGATCATGAGGCCCACGCCACGCACGTCGGTGACGCCAGAGTTCCCAGCGAGCGCCGACTTGAGCAGCGTCTGGAGCTTGCCGCCCATGCGCGCCGAATTCTCGACGAGCCCGCCCTCGAGCAGCTCGATCGTCGCCAGACCGGCCGCGATCGAGACCGGGTTGCCCGCGATCGTCGAGCCGTGACTACCCGGCGGCCAGGTCATCTTCTCGCGCGGCGCCATCATCGCGCCGAGCGGCATCCCGGACGCCATCCCCTTGGCGAGCAGCAGGATGTCGGGCACGACGCCGGTGAGCTCGGCCGCGAACATCTTGCCCGTGCGGCCCATGCCCGTCTGGACTTCGTCGAAGACGAGCAGGATGCCGTGCCGGTCGCATGCGTCGCGCAGGCGCGGCAGGAAATCCGAGGGCGGCACGATGTAGCCGCCCTCGCCCAGGACCGGCTCAACGATGATGGCCGCGACGTCCTCGGGCGCCGTCACGGTCTGGAAGAGCTCCTCGACGCTGGCGGCGCTTCCGTACTCGGCGTGATAGACGTTCGCGAGCAGCGAGCCGAAGCCCTTGCGGTACTTCGACTTGCTCGCCGTGAGCGAGAGCGACCCCAGCGTGCGCCCGTGGAAGCCGCCCCGGAACGCCACGAGGTTCGGCCGGTGCGTGTGGTTGCGCGCGAGCTTGAGCCCCGCCTCTACCGCCTCGGTCCCCGAGTTCGTGAGGAACGTCTGCCACTGGTGGGAGTTGCCGCCGGGGCCGATGCCGCGTGCGAGCTGGGACAGTTTTTCGCAGATGGCGCCGTAGCCCGGGTAGTGGAAATCCGTGCCGCAGATGTGGATGAGCACCTCGGCCTGCGCGGCGATGGCCGCCGCGACGGCCGGGTGGCAGTGGCCCGTCGAGGCGGTGGCGACGCCGGCCTCGGCGTCGAGGAAAACGTTGCCGTCGACGTCCTCGACCATGCAGCCGGAGGCGCGACGCACCATGAGCGGGTAGCAATGGATGAGTGACGGCGACAGGTGCGGCTGCGCGCGCGCGATCATCTCCGCGGCGCGCGGGCCGGGCGGCGGCGTCACGATCGTGATGGGCTGCGCCGCCAGCGACTGCAGCGCCAGCTTCGCGGCCGCCGCCTGTGCACCGTGCGGGCTCATCTCGTCATCTCACGCCGTCAAATCGGGCCTTCGAGGCCTCTTCTTGAGGTTTCCTGGTCTTCGCGCCCATTGGTCGCCCACGACTATCGTGGACCGCCGCGGCGTCACTCGCAAATGGTGCGGCTCTGTTCCCTGAGGTAGCAGGGCAGCGTGTAAATGCCGCCGATGTTCTTCCCCGTCGAGCCCGAGCCCTTCCAGCCTCCGAAGGGCTGCACGCCCGGCCAGGCGCCCGTCGTCGCCCCCGCGGCCCGGTTGACGTACACAACGCCCGCTTGGATGCGCTCGAGGAAGGCGTCGATCTCTTCTTGCTCGCGCGAGAAGAAGCCCGCCGTCAGACCGAAGGTGGTGTCGTTCGCCTGCTCGAGCGCCTCGTCCAGGCTGTCGACAGCTGTCACGGAGACGATGGGCACGAAGAGCTCCTCGCGCACGAGCTCGTGCCGGTGCGGCAGGTCCGCGAGCACGGTGGGCCTGACGAAGTACCCGTGCGCGAATGCGCCGTCTCGCAAGACCTGGCCGCCCGTGCGCACGACGTCCGGCCCGGCCTCCGCCGCCAGCGCCGCGAAGCGCTGATAGTCCTCGTAGCCGGCCTTGGTCGCGACCGGCCCCACGAACACGCCCTTGTCAAGCGGGTTCCCGATCTTCGTCGCCTCGGTCACCTTGACGAGCTTGGCCGTGAAGGCGTCGGCGACGGCGCGGTGGACGTAGACGCGCGAGCAGGCCGAGCACTTGTGCCCGTTCATGCCGAAGGCCGACCGGTAGACGCCTTGCACGGCCTTGTCGATGTCGGCGCTGTCCATGACGACGGCTGGGTTCTTGCCGCCCATCTCGACGATGCACGGCTTGGGGTACTTCGCCGCGAAGCGCTGATAGAGCTGCTTGAAACCGACGTCATACGAGCCCGTGAAGGTCAGGCCGTCGACGTCGGGGTGCATGGTGAGGCCGTCGCCCACGACGCGCCCGCTGCCCGGGACGCAGCTCACCGTGCCGCGCGGCAGGCCCGCCTCCTCGAAGATCTCGACGAGCTTGATGCCGGAGAGCGGCGTCTCCGACGACGGCTTGCACACGACGGTGTTGCCCGTGACGAGCGCCGCCGCGACGGGCGCGCCCAGGAGCGCGTACGGAAAATTCCACGGCGCGACTACGGCCCACACGCCGTGAGGCCGGAGCACGCTCGTGTTTCGGTCGGTGGGCACGAGCTTGCCCATCTCCTTGACGTATCCGCCGCTCTCCCGCATCTGCTGGTTGTAGTAAGTCAGCAGGTCAGCGGTCTCCTCGACCTCGCCGAGCGCCTCGACGCGGTTCTTGCCCATCTCGTGCATGAGCCACGCCGACAGCTCGTAGCGCCTTTTGCGAATCAGGTCCGACGCCTTGTCGAGGAGCTGCGCGCGCTGCGCCCATGGCGTGCGGCTCCAGTCGGGGAACGCGGCGCGCGCCGCGGCGACCGCATCGTCAACGTCCTGTTTCGTCCCGCTCGCAACGCGCGCCACGACGACGCGCGTGTCGCTCGGCGAGAAGCTGTCGATGGTCGTCGCGCCGGTGCGCGTCTGGCCCGCGACGTGCATGGGATAGGTCCGGCCGAGCTCGCTGCCGACGCGCGCGATCGCGGCGTCGAAGGCCGCGTTCACCTCGGGGTCGTCGGCGCCCAAGCTGATGTACGTGATCTTACCCGTGGCGGTCATCGTACAACAAGGATAGACCAAGTTTCGGTCGGCCGCGCCGGACGGTGAGCGCTCGACGCCGCGCGCGAGCGAAAACACCGACGGGAGGCCGCGGCTCGGCGTTGACACCCTACATGTGAATCCGTACTCTCGCGCCCCTGTTCAAAGGGGCGCCCAAGGGGAGAAGGAAATGACGAAGGCGGAGTTGATCGAGCGGGTGTACGGACACAAGCAGCTCCCGCACGATCTGACGAAGAAGACCGTCATTCAGATCGTCGATCTCCTCTTCACGGAAATGGGCGACTACTTCATCCGCAGCAAGGTGACGCGGAACCAGAGCGCCAAGCTGACGTACCCCGGGTTCGGCACGTTCTCGAAGCGACGCCGCGGCCAGCGCGTGGTCAAGGACTTCAAGACCGGTCAGCCCATCACGATTCCGCCCCAGGAGACGGTGACGTTCTCGCCCGGGCAGGAGCTGCGCAGCCTCCTCAATCGGAACGGCAAGGCCAACGGAAAGGCGCCGGGCAGGCGCGGCGGCACCGCCGGGAAAGGCGAGTAACCCTCAAGGGGGACGTCGCGAGCACTGGCCCCCCGCCCGCGGACGCGGCACAATGGATCATGCTGGATCCGCACCTGGAACTGGCCGACCTGCACATACACGTCGGTGCGGCCGTGGCGCCGCACATCCTGTGGTCGATCGCGCACGACCAGGGCTTCAAGCTGCCCGTCCAGACGTTCTGGGAGTTCCGGGACCTCGTCACGGCCAAGCCGGAACAGATCTCGAACCTCAACGATTACTTGGCGATCCTCCACGAATGGACTGAAAAGATTCAGAGTTCTCCGGCCGCCATCGAGCGGTCGATCTACGAGGTTATCGGCAAAGAGTTCCGGTCGAGCAACGTCTCGCTCATCGAGCTGCGCTTCAATCCCATGAAGCGAAACCTCGATGGCGAGCGCGACCTCGACCACATCATCCACGCGGCGCTGCGCGGGATGGACCGCGCGTGCCTGGAGTACGGCGTGCGCGCCGGGCTCATCTTTTGCCTCGCGCGCGAGTTTCCGCTCGAGCTGAACGAGATCATCGTCAAGAAGGCCGTCAAGTACCGCGCGCGCGGCGTTGTGGGCATCGATCTCGCGGGGCCTGAGATGCACACGCTCGAGCTCGGCGCCGAGGTGGACGGCTACCGCGATCTGTTCGCGCGCGCGCGGGCCGCGGGGATGGGGACGACGGTCCACACGGGGGAGACGCAGTACACGGCCGTGCCGGGCGTTCTCGCTGTCCTCGAGAAACTGCGGCCGTCGCGCATCGGACATGGTGTTGCGGCGGCCGCCAGCGACGAGGCGGTGCGCAAGCTGGCCGAGACCGGCACCATCCTGGAGATCTGTCCGAGCTCCAACCTGCGCACGCACGCCGTGTCCGATCTCGAGGCGCTGGGCTCGGCGCTGCGCACGTTCGAGGAGGGCGGCGTACGCTACACGATCAACACCGACGGGCCCTACCTACTGAACACGCACCTGCGCTTCGAGTACCAGATGCTGCTCGACGCCGGCATCCTCACCGAGTCGCAGGTCGAGCGCGTCAACGC
>DASZFV010000507.1:0-12585 GCA_035939455.1 Polyangia bacterium | reverse complement strand
GAGGGCGCGCGCGAGCGCGTCGTCGGTGTCCCGCCGGTCTTCGGGGTACTCCGGCACGTAATAACGATCGAGCTTGGGGGTCGCGCCCGGCCGCCAACTCCAGCGCGTGGCGGGCTCGAGGCGCCGGACGTCACGGAAGATCGTGCCGGGCGCCGGGACCTGCGCGAAGTTGAGGTAGTGGTAGACAGAGGCAAGGTCGATCGCGCGCTCGCACCACGGCGAAGCCGCCAGCAGCCGCAGGTCG
Organism: Polyangia bacterium; assembly: GCA_035939455.1. GTDB lineage: Bacteria > Myxococcota_A > Polyangia > Fen-1088 > Fen-1088 > DASZFV01. Next base: position 12,341 of record DASZFV010000507.1, on the reverse strand, counting down.
TTCGCGACCAGCACGATGTCGCCTCGGACGAGTGTATAGAGCGAAAGCGTCGAGAAGTGGTCGGTGACGGCGCAGACCTGGCGTTCGCCGGCATGCCAGATCACTTGCGCGAAGCGGCCGCGCCAATCGTTTTGGGGCGGCGCGCCCGCGCCGAGGGCCCCGGCGCCTCCCGCGACGTCTCCCGTGATGAGATCGGCGAGGGCGATCCAGCGCGTACCCGCGGCGTCCGCGCCGCGCTGGACGGCGCCGCGCGCCGCCACCTGCGCCGGCTCCGACGGCTCCGAGAGCGTCGTGAACCCGTCCTTCTCCAGGCCGCTCACCCAGGCGTGAGTCCCTGGGCCCCACGCAAAGACGAAACCGCCGAGGACGCTAGGCTGCTGAGAGGGATCGGGCGAGCTCATCGGCGGTGCGGGCGAAGCGCGAGGTGCTGAAAGAGTGCCTTCGAGGTGCATGTACGTCAAACCCTTGGACCCTCGGCACCGTCGGTCAAGCCCCGAGCAACCGGCGACGCACCGATCGGTAAGTGTCGTCGCCGAGCGCGCGCTTCGCGAGACTGAGGGCGGCGTACCGCACTTGCGCCGCGTACAGCGCGCGCCCGCCCCGCAGCCACGACTCGAGCGTCGCGCCGCCGAGCTTCGCGGTCACGGCCAGCCTGCCGAGCGTGGGCCCGTCGCCGGGGCGCACGCGGCCAGGCTTGGAGTTGAGCACGTGCGTGTAGCCCACCGCCCGCGCGACGTCGGCCAGCGCGGCCGGCTCACGTCCGCCCGCGGGCGCGAGCAGCGTCACGGGCCAGCCCACATGCTCCTCGATCTCGAGGCGCGCGCGCCGCAGATCCTCGCGCAGGTGCGTTGGCGACAGCTCGGTGAGGAAGACGCGGTGATCGAGGCCGTGCGACTGGATGGACATGCCTTTGTCGGCCATCTCGCGCAGCTCCGCCCACGTCGCGAAGCCCGGCGTGCCCACCTGCGCGGGATTGACGAAGAAGTCGGCCGTGGCCGCCGCGCCGGTGAGCAGGGGAAACCCCACGCGGTAGTTGCTCTGGTCTCCGTCGTCGAAGGTCACGATGACGCCGGGGCTTCCGGCCAGCCAATCGCGCGCGCTCACGACCGCGCCCCCTTCGCGCGCGCAAAGCGCGAGCTGCGCCGCGAACGCCTCGCGGCCTACCGTGTAATGAGGATCGGCGCCCGCGCCCGCCGTCTCGCCGAGCGCGTGATACATGAGCGCGATCGTGGCGCCGCGAGGCTCGGTGGCGGACATCGACATCGGGGCCTCAATTGCGCTCGTTGAAGACGACGCCGGCGAACTTCGTGGGCTCGAACAGGTTGGCCGCCTGGGAGATGGCCTCGGGCGTGTCGCGGCCGTACCCGGCGACGAGAATGACGAAGTCGACGAGGCCCGACAAGATGCGCGCGTCCGGCGAGCCCTTGATGGGCGGGCCGTCGAGGAAGGGAAAGCACGGAGCCTGGCGCAGCGCCGCCATGACCATGCGCATCGGCTGCGACGAGAAGTACTCGCGCGGCATCACGGCGGGGCGGCCCGCCGGGATGAGGTGCAACCCCGGGATCGTCGTCGAACGAATCAGGCGCTGGATGGGGGCTCGCGGCTGCTCGAGGTAGTCGAACAGGCCGCCCTCGTCGGCGCGTGTGCCCAGGGCCGCGTCCTGCGTGGGGTGACGCGGGTTGCAGTCGACGAGGATCGCCACCCGCTGCTCCTGGAGCGTGAACGCCACGGCCAGGTTTCGGGCCACGAAGCTCGCACCCGAGCCGGAGCTCACGGGCACGACGAGGGTCGCGAAGTGGGTCAACCCCACGCCCTCGGCCATGGTCAACAGGCGCGTGCGTAGCTCGCGAAAGGAGTCGACCTGGTCGGGCGTCGCGAGGCCTCGGGGCGCGCGCGGGACTGCGGCCGAGCCCCAGCCGTCCTGGCGCGTGAGGCGACCGGCGGGGGCGAGCGCGACGACCTGGGCCTGGGGCGCGCTGTCTCTTTCAGGCCGGTCCTCCCCGTCCACGTCCTTCGCCGCGGTCTCGGCGCGCGCGGGGTCCGCCTTCGCGCGGTCCGCCCCGCCCCCGTCGCGGCGTCCCCCGCTCATGACGACATCATCTTGATGACGAAGGTCGCTCCATAGACGAGGAACACGCCGCACACGAGCAGCGCGACCTGGAGGTCGCGCCGGCGCGTGAGCGACCGGTGGCGGCTTCCCTCGTACGGAATGCTCACGAGCAAGGGCACGTTCGCGAGGCGCTCGATCTGCTGGGGGCTGCGCACGCGCCGATCGAAGCGCACGATCGCGAAGAGCAAGCCGAATGGGACCGCGAGCGCGAGCACAAGGCCGATGATCGACAGGTGCAGCAGGCGCAAGCTGCTCGCCGTCGCGGGCACCTCCGCCTCTTCCTGAACCCGCATCGTGAGGCCGCGATGCTCGGCGTCGAGATCCATCGAGACGCGCGCGTTCTCGCGGCGTTTGAGGAGATCCTCGTAGACCTCGCGCGTCGAGTCGTAGATCCGAAAGAGCGCCGACTGCGTCGTGTCCTGCCCGACGCCCTTCATCTCGGGATCCTTGTCGGTCTCCTCGACGACCCCGCGGGCCGCCACGGGGGCGCGCAGCCGCCGGCCCGTCGCGGCGGCGATCTTCTGCTGAACCTGCTCGAGACGCGCCCGAGCGGCCTGCGCGACCTCGTCGTCGAGCGCGGCCGCGGCGGCGCGCGCCTTGTCGAGGTCCGCGCGCGCCTGCTCCGAGCGGCGCAGGTCGTCCTTCGCGCTCGCGAGCTCCCGCCGCGCGCGCCGCACGTCAGGGTGCTCGTCGGTGAACGTGCCCACGAGCTTGTCGAGGTCGGCTTGCGCCTGGGCGACGCGGGCGCGGGCCTGCTCCTCGTTCCGGTTGTCCTGGGCGATGGCCGCCTGCGACTTGCGCCCGAGCTGTGCCTCGAGCGTGGCCGCCTCGATGCGCAGCGAGGCCAGCTGGTCCGGCGTCAACCGCCCCGCCGCCGCGACCAGGGGCGGCGTCTCGGCGCCAGGCGCCCCCGCCACGCCGGCGACGCGCGCACCCAGCGCGGGCCGCGTCGATACGCCGCGATAGTAGTCGAGCAACTTCTGATGCGCCTCGGTGAGCTTCTGGCCGTACTCCTTGACGCGCTTATCGATGAACTCGAACGCCTCGCGGCTCTCGCCCGCCTTGAGGGTGTTGCTCTCGTCGATGAAGGTCTTTCCGATGAGGTTCGTGATGCGCGCGGCCCGCTTGGGATCCGTGTCGCTGTATGCGATGCGGATGATCTCGTCGTTCTTGTTGTCGATCTTGATGCGAGACCGGAACTGGTTGAGCAGCTGCTCCTGGTCTTGCGGGCTGATGCGCGTGGGCATGATGCCCGCCTCGACCGCCAGCTTGCGCAGGATCTTGTGGCCGAGGACCACTTGACTGACGAGCGCCGTCTGCGCCGTGACCGGCGCCGAGACGGCGCGGCCCTCCATGAGCGGCTTGATGACGTTGTCGACCTCGACGATGATCAACGTCGCGGCGTCCCAACGCTTTGGCATCAAGAGCCCGACTGCCAGGCTGAGCAGGGCGACGACGGCGAATAAGATCGTGAGAGGAAGGAGCCTTCGCTTCCCCTCTTTGATCAGCAGCTCGAAAAACTCCCGCAAGGAGCCGTCGTCAGCCATTGGAATCTAGAGAAACCGGACGGTTAGGAGCCTCTGCACGGCGGTCGGAAGATATCATATGCACGGATCATCGCCACAGCGAGCCCGGGAGGGGACAAAGCAATGCGAAGCGGCGAATCGTCCGTGACGGCGCTCGGCAGCGCGGACGTCCATGTGTGGCTCCTGGAGGCGCCCGAGGCCGCCAGCGCCGAGCGCGCCGAGCGCTGCGCCGCGCTGCTCTCGGCGGACGAGCGCGCGCGGATGGGGCGCTTTCATTTCGCCGGTGACCGCCGCCGCTATCTGTTCGCGCACGCGCTCGTGCGCACGACCCTGTCCCGGTACGCGCCGGCCACGCCGCCCGCGCGCTGGCGGTTTCGCACGAACGCCCACGGGCGACCGGAGCTGTCGCCGGAAGACGGGGGGCCGCCGTTGCGATTCAACCTTTCCCACACCGCGGGGCTGGTGGCCTGCGCGGTCGCGCTCGACCGGGACGTGGGCGTCGACGTCGAGCACCTCTGGCCGCCGACGTTCGACATCGGCCTCGCTCGGCATCACTTCGCGCCCGCGGAGGTGGCCGGCCTGGAGGCGCTGCCGCCCGAGGCCCGGCGGGCCCGCTTCTTTGCGCTGTGGACGTTGAAGGAGGCCTACATCAAGGCCCGGGGGCTGGGGCTCGCGCTGCCGCTCGAGCGGTTCGCCTTCGACTTCGAGGGCCCGGCGCTCGGCGTCCGTTTCGATCCCGAGCTCGGGGATCAACCCGAGCGCTGGCACTTCGCGCGCCTCCAACCCACCGCCGTTCACGCGCTCGCGTTGGCCGCGCGCCGCGTGGCGCGAGAAACCCTGAGCGTGCGCCTTTTGCCATCGTCCTCGGAATTTCCTTGGATCGACTAGGAAAATTCCCGCGCGGCGGTCGGAATTCCTTGCACGCCGTCCTGGCCAAACGCGCATCAGCGGGAGAGACTGTGCGCGCGCGCTCGGAAGGGCGCCGGGGGATCACGTGATGAGCGTCGATCAACATAAGGTCCAGCAGGGTGCGACCGACGGATGGGCCGAAGGGCCAGACGACGACGGCGACGACGCGCTCGTCGCCATCATCGGCATGGCCGGGCGCTTCCCGGGCGCGCCCGATCTCGAGCAGTTCTGGCGGAACCTCGCCGCGGGCGTCGAATCGATGCGGCACTTCACCGACGAGGAGCTCCTCGCGGCCGGCGAATCGGCCGCCGCGTTGCGCGATCCCGGGTACGTGCGCGTCTGTCCCGTGCTCGACGACATCGACAAGTTCGACGCCGGCTTCTTCGGCTTCTCGCCCAAGGAGGCGGCCATCAGCGATCCGCAGCACCGGCTCTTCCTCGAGATCGCGTGGGAGGCCTTCGAGAGCGCCGGGTACGATCCGGGCCGCGCGCCGGGCGTCGTGGGCGTGTGGGCCGCCTGCGGCCTCAACGCCTATCTCATGCACCACCTCGTCACGAACCCGGACCTCATGGAGTCGGTGGGCGAGTGGCTGCTGCGCCACACGGCGAACGACATGAACTTCCTCGCGACGCGCGTCTCATACGAGCTCGACCTGCGCGGCCCCAGCATGAACGTTCAGACCGCCTGCTCCTCGACGCTCGTGACGCTGCACCTCGCCGTTCAGAGCCTGCTCGGGCGCGAGTGCGATCTGGCGCTCGCGGGCGGCTCGACGATCTCGCTGCCCCAGCGCGGCTACATCTACAAGGAGGGCGAGATCCTGTCCGCCGACGGGCACTGCCGGCCGTTCGACGCGCGCTCGAAGGGCACGCTGTTCGGGAGCGGGGCCGGGGCGATCGTCCTCAAGCGGCTCGCCGACGCGCGGCGCGACCGCGACAACGTCCTCGCGCTCGTGCGCGGCTCGGCCATCAACAACGACGGCTCGCAGAAGGTCGGCTACCTCGCGCCCAGCGTCGAGGGTCAAGCGCGCGCCATCGCCGAGGCGCTCTCGGTCTCGGGCGTCGACGCCGGCACGATCTCGTACGTCGAGGCGCACGGCACGGGCACGCTCATCGGCGATCCCATCGAGGTGAGCGCGTTGACGCAGGCCTTCCGCGCGCACACGGATAGGCGCGGCTTCTGCGGCCTCGGCTCCCTCAAGTCGAACATCGGGCACCTCGGCGAAGCGGCCGGCGTCGGCGGGATCATCAAGACCGTCCTCGCGCTCGGACACGGACAGATCCCGCCCAGCGCCGGCTACCAGATCCCGAACCCCAACATCGACTTCGCGGCGAGCCCCTTCTACGTCTCGGATCGCCTGCGGGACTGGCCGCGCGGCGCCGGACCGCGCCGCGCCGGCATCACGGCGCTGGGCGCCGGCGGCACGAACGCGCACGTCGTGCTCGAGGAGGCGCCCGCCGCGCCGCCGAGCGGGCCGGCGCGCGAATGGCAGGTGCTGCCGCTCTCGGCGCGGTCGGCGGCGGCGCTCGAGGCCGCGACCCAACGGCTCGCCGCGCACCTGCGCGCGACGCCGACGCTGCCGCTCGTAGACGCCGCGTTCACGCTGCAGGTCGGTCGTCGAGCCTTCGAGCACCGCCGCGTCGCCGTGTGCCGCGACGGCCCCGACGCGATCGCCGTCCTCGAGGGGGCCGATCCGCGCCGGCTGCTCACGCAGGCGAAGACACGCAAGGGCGTCGAGGTGGTGTTCTCGTTCCCAGGCGCGGGCGCGCAGCACGCGGGCATGGGTCAGGAGCTGTACGAGACCGAGCCGCTCTATCGCGCGGCGGTCGACGAGTGCCTCGAGCACGTGCGGCCCGAGCTCGGGATCGATCTGCGTCCCCTCCTCTACCCGTCTCGTGAACCGGGCGCGCGCGAGGCCGCGGACGCGCGCCTCGAGTCGCCGTCGCTCGCGCTGCCGGCGCTCTTCGCGACCGAGTACGCCCTCGTGCAGCTGCTGCGGTCGTGGGGGATAGCGCCGACGGCCATGATCGGCCACAGCTTGGGCGAGTACGTCGCCGCCTGCGTGGCCGGCGTGTTCTCGAGCCGCGACGGCATGCGCCTCGTGGCCAAGCGCGGGCTCCTCATCGAGACCCTCCCGCCGGGCGGCATGCTGGTCGTCCCTCTGCCGGCCGAGGAGCTCGCTCCGCTCCTGCGCGAGCTCGGGCTGTCGATCGCGGCCGTGAACACGCCCGAGCTGTGCGTGGCGTCGGGGCCCGTCGACGCCATCGCCGCGCTCGAGGCGAAGCTCGTCGCGCGCGAGATCGACGCCCGCCGCCTCCACATCATCATGCCGGCGCACTCGAGCATGCTCGACCCGATCCTCCCCGAGTTCGAGCGCTTCTGCCGGACGATCGCCTTCAGCGCGCCCACGCTGCCCTACCTGTCGAACCTGAGCGGCAGGTGGATCGCGGAGCGCGAGGCCTCCGATCCGCAGTATTGGGTGCGCCACCTGCGCCAGTCGGTGAGGTTCGCCGACGGCCTCGCGACGCTCATCGGACAGAAGGACTCGTGCGTGCTGCTCGAGGTCGGGCCGGGCCGGACGCTGACGAGCCTGGCGACGATGCAGCCCACGAAGCCGGCGGGCGCGCTGCCGACGATGATTCATCCGAAGGAGACGGGCTCCGGCGTCGCGTTCCTCCTGGGAACGCTCGGCCAGCTCTGGCTCGCGGGCGCCGAGCTCGACTGGGAGCGGGGGCACGGGACGGCGGCGCGGCCGCGGCGCGTGCCGCTGCCCACTTACCCGTTCGAGCGACAGCGCTACTGGATCGAGCGCGGGCAGGCGACGGCCGCCCGCGCGACCGCGCCGGGCGCGCTGAAGAAGGTCCCGGACCTCGCCGACTGGTTCTGGCTGCCGTCGTGGACGCGCACGGCGTCGCTGCCCGCGGCCGCTGCCCCGGGCGCGACCACGCTGCTCTTCGTCGAGGAGAGCGCGGGCGACGGCGGCGGGGACGAATCCGGGTTGGGCGTGGCGCTCGCGGCGCGGCTGCCCGGCGCGGTGACGGTGCGCGCCGGCGCGGGCTTCGCGCGCACGCCCGACGGTGCCTTCACGGTGGCGCCAGGCCTACGCGCCGACTACGAGCAGCTCCTCGCCGCGCTGCGCGCCGACGGGAAGCTCCCCGACGAGGTGGTTCACCTCTGGTCGGTCGCGGGGCCGCGCCGCGCGGCGGGCGACGCGCTCGCCGGCTACGAGCGCGCCTTCGAGCTCGGCTTCGCGAGCCTCCTCTGCCTCGCCCAGGCCCTCGCCCTCGAAGATCGGCCGGCGCGCTTGACGATCGTGTCGAGCCGCCTTCATCGCATCGGCGCCGAGACCGAGCGCGAGCCCTTGAAGGCGCTGCTGCTCGGACCGGCGCGCGTCATCGGCGCCGAGCTGCCCGCGATCGCGAGCCGCAGCGTCGACGTGTCGTGGCCCGTGGAGGCGCCTTGGCAGCGGCGTCGCGTCGTCGAGCAAGTGCTGGCCGAGCTCGGCGCGCCGCGCCCGGCGAATCCCCCGCGCGAGGAGAAGGTGATCGCGTACCGGGGCGCGGAGCGCCTCGTGCAATCCTTCGAGCGCGCGCCCCTCCCGGCGCGCGCCGAGGGGGCGCGCGGGTTTCGCGAAGGCGGCGTCTACCTCGTCACGGGCGGGCTGGGTGGCATCGGCGCCACGCTCGCGGAGCACCTGGCGCGCACGGCGCGCGCGAAGCTCGTGCTCGTGGGCCGGTCGGCGCGTCCCGAGCGCGAGCGCGCCCTGACGGATCTCGGCGCCGACTTGCTCGTCGTGCAGGCGGACGTCACCGACCTCGCGCAAATGCGCGCCGCGATGAGCGCCGCGCGCGCGCGCTTCGGGCCCGTGACGGGCATCATCCACGCCGCGGGCGTGCTCGAGGACGAGCTCATCCTGCTCAAGACCGTCGAGTCGGCCGCGCGCGTGATGGCGCCCAAGGTCAAGGGCGCGCTCGTGCTCGACGCGCTCGCGCGCGAGAGCGACGTGCCGCCGGAGCTCTTCCTGTTGTTCTCGTCGGTGAGCGCCGTGCTCGGGTTGCAGGGTCAGGTCGACTACACGGCGGCGAACGCCTTCCTCGACGCGCTCGCGCTCGAGCGCGCGGGCCGAACGCCTGAGACGAGCCTGGCCATCGACTGGGGCGCCTGGCGCGACGTCGGCATGGCCGCGACGATGGCCGCGCGCGGCCAGACGCGCACGGGCACCGCGCCGATGGCGAGCGGCGACTGGCTGGGCACGCGCCGGGCCGACGGCGCATTCGAGCGCGCGCTCGGCGTCGACGACTGGTGGCTGCTCTCCGAGCACGTCGTCAAGGGAGGCGACGCTCTCATCCCCGGCACGGGCTTCCTCGAGCTCGCCCGAGAGGCGGCGACGCGCGCCCTCCCGGGCGCGGGGGCCCTCGAGCTCGACGACGTCGTCTTCCTGGCGCCCTTCGCGCTCGCGGGCGGACAGCGGCGCCACCTGCGCGTCGGCGTGAGCGCCGACGGAGAGCTCGCCATCGACAGCGTCGCGGCGGACGGCGCGAGCGGCGAGGTTCGCCACGTCGCGGGGCGCGCCGCGCGCGTCGCGGCGGCCGCGCCGGCGCTCGTGGACGTCGCGGCCCTGCGCGTCCGCTGCGCCGAGGCGCGCCCCGTGGGCGCAGGCGGCTTCCTGCCCCAGCGCTTCATGAGCTTCGGCCCGCGCTGGGGCAACATCGCGGCCATCGGCGTGGGTGGCGGCGAGGCGCTCATCGACCTCGAGCTCCCAGCCTCCTTCGCGGGCGATCTCACGACGCACCTCCTGCACCCCGCGCTGCTCGACATGGCGACGGGCGCCGCGCAGGCGCTCATCCCCGGCTTCGACGCCGAGCGCGATTTCCACGTGCCGTTCTCCTACGGGCGCGTCCGCCTGCACGCGGCGCTGCCGCGGCGGCTCTCGAGCCACGTGCGCTACCGCAAGGACAGCGCCAAGGACCTCCCCGCCTTCGACGTCGTGCTCTTCGGCGAGGGCGGCCGTGTGCTCGTCGAGATCGCGGGCTTCGTCATGAAGCGCGTGTCCGACCGGGGCGCGCTCGCCGGCGCCGCGGCCGGCGCCGCGGCGGAGCGCGCGGCGCCCGCGGGCGGCGCCGAGGCGATGGCCACCGAGCTGCGCGAGGCCGCGTTTCGCGAGGGGATGCTGCCGGCCGAGGGCCTCGAGGCGCTCGAGCGCATCGTGGCCGCGCGGCTCGGCCCCGAGGTCGTCGCCAGCTCGCTCGATCTGAACGAGTGGCTCGCCGCCACGGCGCGCGCCAACCACCCCACGGCGACGGCCCCCTCCGACGCGGCGGCGAGCGCCGCGGCGCCCGCGGCGCGCCCGTCGGTCAGCACGACCTTCGAGGCGCCGCGCGGCGAGGAAGAGGAGCGCGTGGCCGGCCTGTGGCGCTCCATGCTGGGCGTCGAGCAGGTCGGGGTGCACGACAACTTCTTCGAGCTCGGCGGTCACTCGCTGCTGCTCACGCAGACGATCACGCGGCTGCGCAAGCTCGCGGGCGTCGACATCCCGCTCGGCGCGCTGCTGTCGAAGCTCACGATCGCCGAGATGGCCGCCGAGGTGGCGCGCGTGAAGGCCGCCGGCAAGAGCGCCGCGCCGCCGCCCATGCGCGCCGTTTCGCGCGACGCCTACCGGGCCAAGAGATCGGCCGTCGGCGACGGTAAGCCTGGCCGATCCGCGCCCGACGAATCGAAGGACGAATGACATGACGCCAGATCGCGACGACGAAAGATATCCCCTCTCGCCGGTGCAGGCCGGCATGCTGTTCAACCGGCTTAACACGCCCGGCAGCGGCGTCGACATCGAGCAGATGATCGCGGGCCTGCCCGAGGAGGTGGACGCCACGGCGCTCGAGCGGGCCTTCTGTCTGGTCGTCGAGCGCCACGCCGTGCTGCGCACGTCCTTCTCCTGGGGCGGCCCCGGCGCGCCCGAGCAGCGCGTGGCGGCCGCCGTCACGCTGCCCTTCGCCCTTCACGACTGGCGCGGCGTGCCGCGCGCTGAACAGGACGAGCGGCTCGAGGCGTTCCTCGTCGAGGATCGCCGCCGCGGCTTCGACCTCGCGCGCGCGCCCTTGCTGCGGCTCGCGCTGTTCCGACGCGGCGCCGACGACACCCAGCTCGTCTGGACCTTCTTCCACGGCATCCTCGACGGCGGCTCGTTCGTCGCGATCGTCAACGAGGTCTTCGACGTCTACGCGGCGCTCCGGCGCGGCGAGAAGCCAAGCGCGCCCGCGCCCCTGCCCTACCGCGCGCATATCGAATGGCTCGAGGGCGAGCTCCGCGCCAAGGCGGAGGCGGCGCGCGCCTTCTGGCACGCGCGGCTCGAGGGCTTCGCGGCGCCCAACGTCCTCACGACGGCGCGCGCCGACGGGGCGGCGCCGCGCGGCCACGGAGAACGCGCGTTCCGACTGTCGCGCGGCGAGACCGCCCGCCTGAGGGCGTTCGGCGAGGCCGCCGGCCTCACGCTCAACACCTTCGTGCAGGGGGCGTGGGGGCTCGTCGTCGCGGCGTCGACGGGCGAGGACGACGTCGTCTTCGGCGCGACGCGCGCCTGCCGGCGCTCGTCGGTGCCGGGCGCCGAGGGCATGGCGGGCGTGTTCATCAACACGCTGCCGCTCCGCCTGGCCGTCGACGCGGCCGCCTCGGCGGGCGACTGGCTGCGCGGCGTCCGCGAGCGGCACCGCGAGGTGCGCGCCTTCGAGCACACGCCGCTCGCCGACGTGCTGGCCGCGAGCGACGTGCCGGGCGACCAGAGACTGTTCGAGAGCATCATCGTCTTCAACGAGCGGCTCATGGAGGCCGTCATGCAGGCGCAGGGGGGCGCCTGGGCGCGCCGGACCTTCCGCTGGATCGAGCAGACGAACTTCCCCATCACGCTGTTCGGTTACGCAGAGGACGAGCTCTTGCTCAAGCTCTCGTACGATCGCGCGCGCCTCGAAGACGACGCAGCGACGCGCTTGACCGAGCGCCTGCGCACCGTGCTCGCGGCGCTCGCGGCGAACCCCGAGGCCCGCATCGGCGACCTGCCGACGGTCGCGCCCGAGGAGCGCGCGCTCGTCGTCGAACGCTGGAACGACACCCGCGTCGACGTGCCGCGCGACCGGTGCGTGCACGAGCTCATCGAGGCGCAGGCGGCGGCGACGCCCGACGCCGTGGCCGTCGTCTACCGCGACGCGCGCCTGACTTACCGCGAGCTCGACCAGCGCGCCGACGCCCTCGCGCGGACCTTGCAGGCGCGCGGCGTGGGACCCGACACGCTCGTGGGCTTGTTCGTCGACCGCTCGCTCGAGATGGTGGTCGGCCTCCTCGGCATCCTCAAGGCCGGCGGCGCCTACGTGCCGCTCGATCCCGAGTACCCGACCGAGCGGCTCGCCATGATGCTCGAGGACTCGCAGGCGCGCGTCATCGTGACGAGGGCCGCGCTGCGCGCGGCCCTGCCGCCGCGCCCGGGCGCCGAGATCGTGACGGTCGATCTGGCGTCCGCGCCCGCGCGGGCGGAGGCGTCCTCGCCCGCGGCCGGCACCCCGGCGCTCCACCGCGCCGTCGCGCCGCACAACCTCGCGTACGTGATCTTCACGTCGGGCTCCACGGGGCGGCCGAAGGGCGTCATGATCGAGCACCGCAACGTCACCAATTTCTTCGCGGGCATGGACGCGCGCATCGGCGCCGACCGCGGCGTGTGGCTCGCCGTCACGAGCATCTCCTTCGACATCTCGGTGCTCGAGCTCCTGTGGACGCTCGCGCGCGGCTTCGAGGTCGTCGTGCACGGCGACGGC
>DASZFV010000506.1:0-9501 GCA_035939455.1 Polyangia bacterium | reverse complement strand
AACGACGCGCGGTGGTTGGACGACTTGGAAGACGCGGCGCGGAGCGCGCTGCGGCGCGGCCTCGACGAGAGTGAGCGCTTCGCGCATTCGGAGCTCGCGCAGCGCCGCGTCTGGGCGCGCGTGTCGGACCCGGTGCGCGCGCGGCGGGCCACGCGAGGCGCCTTCCTGCGCGGCGCCCTCGTGGCCTCGACGCTCACGGTGATGGCCATCGTGGCCCTCGACCACGTGCACGTCTCGACGCCCGCCGGGGGGCAGCAACCGGACGACGGCGCGCGCTCCGCGCCGTCGCCGACCTCGAGCGCGACAGCCTCCACGACGTCGCAGCCCGCCGGCCCCGGGCCGCTGGCCGTGGTCGCGGCCTCGGGGGCGGTGGTCGAGACGGGCGCGGGCGAGCGGCTCGTGCGCATCCTGCCGCGCCGCGCGCGCGCCGAGCTCGCGCCGCGCACGTCAGTGGCCGTCGACGAGCAAGGTCGTCCCGAGCTCCGTCGCGGCGAGGTGCGCTTCTCCGTGGCCGCTCCCGCCACGCGCGACGCGCAGCTGTTCTCCGTCCGCGTCGCCTCTTACCGGGTCGTCGTCGCGGGCGCGCGCTTCGTCCTCAAGGCCGAAGCGCAATCAGTGAGCCTCGCCGTCGACGAGGGCGAGGCCGAGATCTGGAACGGCTCGCACGTCGTGCGCCTCGGCTCGGGCGAGGCATGGTCGAGCAACACCGCGCCGCGCGGCCGCCCGGCCACGCCCCGCGCCGCGCGCGACAAGGCGCCAGCGCTCGCGCCGGACGACGTGAGCCCAGGCGCCGCCGCGCAGGATAGCGACGACCTCGCGGCCGCCCGCGCTGCGCGGGCCGCGTCCGACCCCCGCCGCGCGCTCACGCTCTACGAGCGCCTGGCCTCGCGCACCGGCCCGGCAGCCGAGAACGCCCTCTACGAGATCGGCGGCGTCTACCACGACCAACTCGGGCAGCCCGCCAAGGCGATCGCCGCCTGGGATCGCTACCGCGCCCGCTACCCGAACGGCCTGCTGCGCGCCGAGGCCGATTTGTCGGTGATCGACACGCTGGCGACGCTCGGGCCCTCGGCGGGTGGGGCGCGAACCCTCGACGAGGCGCTCGCGTTCCTCGCGCGCTACCCGCGCAGCGAGCGGCGCGGCGAGGTCGCGCGGGTCGCGGGCGATCTCTACCGCGAGCGCGGCGATTACCGTGCGGCGCTCGACGCGTACCGCCTCGTCTCAACGAGCGGCACGACAGGCGCCGATGACGCCGACGACGCCGCCTTCGGCCAGGCCGCCTGCCTCTATGCGCTGCGCGACGGCGGCGCGGGCGTCTCCCTGCGCGCGTATCTCGCGCGACGCCCGCACGGCCGCCACGCGGGGGACGCCGCACGCCTGCTGGGAGGCCAGCGAGACGGGCGCGGCCCGAACCAACCGGACACCACGTCGCCATGAAGGTAAAGTGGTCTGCCCGATCTCGGCCGGACATGCTCGGGGGGTGGCCAGCGGATGCGAAGGTCCATTTTGACGGCGGCGTGCCTGCTGGGCGGTGTCTCGGCGTGCAGCCCGTTGCGCCAACCGCTCGGGAGCTTGATGGCCGCGACGACGGGCGGCGCGGGGGGCGGCGCGCCGGCGGGCGCCTCGGGGAGCGCGGGAGCGGTTGTCCTCAAGGGCAACCAGATCCCGTCGCTGCCGCCCGAGTGGGGAGCCTGCGACCCGACGGCCTTCCGCTGCTACCAGGATCCTCGACTGCCGCTCTCGCCGTCCCCGTCCGCGCTGTTTGGGGGGGCGCCCGATCCGGACGCGGCAGCCAAGCCGCAGATCGCGTACCCGCTCCCGGGGGCGATGCACCCGATCAACCTCGCGGACATCACGTTCCAGTGGCGGCGCGGCCCGGCCGTTGCGCAGACCGTTTTCCGGATTCGACTGCGGCGCGCTAACGGCGACGTCTTCGAGCTCTTCGTGCCCTGCGATCACGCGGGCACGGGCGGCCCACCCGTCGACACCGAGTGCGTGTCCCACCTCCCGCCGGGCGCCTGGCTCGACGTCGCGGCGACAGCGCGCGGCGAGACGCTCACCGTCGACGTCGCGGGCGCGGACCCGACGCGCCCGAACGCCGTCGCGACCTCCGATCCCCTGACGCTCGCGTTCTCGCCCGAGGACGTGCGGGGGGGCCTTTACTACTGGACGAGCAAGCTCACGGGCACGGCGCGCCTGCTTTTCGGCGCCGGCGCGGCTCAACCGTTCATCGTGCCTGCTTCTCCCAGCAACCCGGCCACTTGCGGCGGCTGCCACGCCGTGAGCCGCGATGGCTCGACGATCGCCTTCGAGCAGGGGGACACGGCCAGCGGCGTCCTGCGCGTGGCGGCGACGGCCCACGCGGAAACGCCCCTCTTCCCGCCCGCCGCCAGCCACGACTCCGGAACGCAGGCGCTCAACCACGACGGCTCGCGCGTGCTCGTCTCGTACTCGGGCCGCCTCTTCTTGCGCGACACGGCGACCGGCCGCACGCTCTTCGAGGTCAACGAGACGCAGCTCGGGCTCACGCAGCACGCCTTCCATCCCGAGTGGTCGCCCGACGATCGGAGCATCGCCGTCACGGTGTCGGCGCAGGGCGACGCCGACTGGTCGGTGCGCACGGGCGACATCGGCGTCCTGCCCTACAACGACGGCCAGTTCGGGCCGGTCGAGACGCTCGTGCCCACGGGGACCGAGTTCAACTTCTACCCGACCTGGTCGCCCGACGGACAATGGATCGCGTTCGCGACGGCGCCCGTCGGCCCCACGCAGACGAGCTACCAGCAGGTGCGCGCGCGGTTGCGGCTCGTCAACCGAGACACGCGCGCCGTCTCCGAGCTTGTCGCGGCCAGCGGCGCGGCCGGCAGCACGTCGACGTGGCCGAAGTTTGCGCCCTTCACGCAGCCGGGAGGCCTGATGTTCCTGACCTTCAACTCGAAGATGGACTATGGATTCTTCCTGCCCAGCAACGCGGGAGGCCTCGCGCAGCTCTGGATGAGCGTGCTCGACGTGAGCAAGCTCGCGCAGGCGGGCGCCGATGCGAGCCGCCCGCCCGTCTGGCTGCCGTTCCAGGACGTGGGGGAGCACAGCTACCTCGGCTGGTGGGCCGAGCGCATCGCATGCGACCCCGGCGCCGCGAGCGCGTCGACGTGCGGCGACCAACAAGTCTGCGACGGCGGCGCCTGCGCCATGGTGAAGCCGTGATGGCCGTCGATCTCGGCGAGGCGTTCCGCCGGCACCGCGGCGCGCTCACGGCGGCTGCCATGCGTGTCCTGCGGCGCCACGACGACGTCGACGACGTGCTGCAGGACGCCTTCATCGCGGCGCTGCGGAGCGTGCACAACCTGCGCGAGCCGGCGGCGCTGCGCGCGTGGCTCACGCGCGTCACCGTGCGAACGGCGCGGCGCCGCTGCGCCCGCGCGTGGTTCGTGGCCCTCGAGGACACGCCGGCCGCCGCGCACGTCCCCGACCCGCGGCCCTCGGCGCTCGACCTGGCCCTGCTCGCCGCCGTGGGCGAGGTCGTAGCGGCGATCCCAGCCGACCGGTACCGCCCCTGGGCGCTGCGAACCGTCGACGGCGAACCCATCGACGACATCGCGGCCTGCTGCGGTTGCTCCGCGACGACGGTCAAGCGCCGGATCGCCGAGGTGCGGGGCCTGCTCGAAGCCGCGCTCGAATAGGACGCCCCGTGCTCCCACGGCTCGTTCTGCTCGCGGTCGCTCTGCCGTGTGCCTTCGTGAGCGCCGGCGAGGGGCGGCGAAGCGCTGACGACGACGCCCCGCCGCAGGTCACGCGGCTCGCCCTGCCCTTCACGGGCGTGTGGGGCGTCATCCAAGGCTTCGGGACCGGCTCCCACGTGGGGTACGCGGCCTACGCCCTCGACTTCGTGCCCGCCGTGACCGCCGCGCGCGGCGCGCGCCTGCCGGCGCGTGGCGCGCCCCTCGCGCGCTTCCCGTGCTTTGGCCGGCCCGTGCTCGCGCCCGCCGATGGCACCGTCGTTCGCGTCGCCGCGAGCGCGCGCGACTGGCCCGCCCGCGTCAAGGGACGTGACGAGGGCAACTTCGTCATCATCGAGCACGCCGCACGCGAATACTCCGAGCTTCGGCATCTGCGCGCCGGCTCGGTGCGCGTGACCGTCGGCCAGCACCTGCGACGCGGCGACGTCGTCGGCGCCTGCGGCAATTCGGGCAACGCCGGCACGCCCCACTTGCACCTCGGCTTTCTCTCGTCGATCGATCCCATCACGACGCGGCCCGTGACCTTCGTGGGCTACGAGGTCCGCGCTCCCGACGCGGACGTCTGGCACGCCCCCACGGGCGCGCTCCGACCTGGCGACATCCTACGTCCGCTGACGTGGTAGCATGCCCCACATGGCTCAGCCCCCTGAGCTGACGGGACACGTCCTCGGCGGCAAGTACCGGCTGGTCCGCGCCGTCTCCGAGGGACCGCGTCAGGTATACGAAGCGCGTCACGAGCGCTTCTCCGGCCGTTTCGCGGTCAAGCTGTGGCCGCCCACGACGCCCTGGGAGGCCTTCTGGCGCGGCGCCGAGGTCGCCATGACGCTCCGGCACCCCGGCGTCATGCAGGCCCTCGACTTCAATTGCCAGCCGGGCGTCCCGCCCTTCCTGGTGCTCGAGTGGGTCGACGGCACGCGCCTCTCCGAGATCATCGCTGAGGCGGGCCTCATGCCCATCGAGCGCGTCGCGCCGCTCGTCGAGAGCGCGGCCTGGGCCATCGCCTCGGCCCACCAGCAGGGCGTCGTGCACCTCGAGCTGCGGCCCGACGAGGTGTTCGTCGTCCACGCGCCCGGCACGATGCGCGAGTGGGTGAAGGTGGCGGGCTTTGGGGTGTCGGCGGCGCTCTCGCGCACGGGGACCTCGCCGCCATCGCGCTACCGCGCGCCCGAGCAGAAGGCGGCGGAGACCGGCGTGCACGACGACGGCGACGACCCGCAGAGCGACCAGTACTCGCTGGCGGCCATCGCCTACGAGATGCTGGCGGGCATCCCGCCCTTTCACGACGACGGTGCGCAGGCCGAGCCCGCACCGATCTCGGACCTCGCGCCCGGCGTGAGCCCCGCCGTCGACGCGGCGGTCCGGCAAGCGCTCGCCGTCGATCCCGAGCAGCGCTTCGCGGGCGTGCTCGAATTCGCGCGCGCCCTGCGTGACGCCATCGACGGAGCGTCGCCCGAGGTCCTCCGCCGTCGCAGCGCCGCGGCCACCCCGCGAGACCGGCGGGTCCGCGTCCTCGAGGCGGTCTCGCCGTTCTTCAACCCGCTGCAAGGTCGCGCCAGCGATGTCTTCCGTCGCGTCGCGACCACGACGGCCCGCCTGCGCACGCTGGCCGCGCGCTCGGCGCCGCGCATCCCCGGCGGACCGGCCGCCCGCATCGCCATCGCGGGCGCAGCGCTGCTCGTCGCCGTGACGGGCACCTCGCTCGTGCTGCGGCAACGCACGCCCGCACACGACGCCCCGACGGCACCACGCGCGCCCGTCGTCGCGAGCACGCCGCCGCCGAAGGCCGCCGCGGCGCCCCCCCTGATGGGACCGCCGCCGCCCGAACCTGGGGCGACGCCGCCGGCCCCGTCACAGACGGCGGCGGCCTCGACCGCGTCGACGCCGAGCGTCGCGGACAAGGCGAAATCGGCCGACGCCCCGGCGCCGAAACGGGCGCCGCTGGCGGCCTGGGCCAGGCTCGGCGCGGGCGCCGCGCGAACGGCGCCCGGGCTCGAGGCGGCCGCCCAGCCGGCGGCGTCCCGCGCGTCGCCGACGCTCGCGAGCGCGGCGCCGCCCAAGCCGGGCATCGCCGCGCGGTCCAAGCAGGCGGTCGCAGCAACGTCCAAGCCGGCCGCGGCGACGCCTCCCAGGCCGGCGGTCGCGACCGCGTCCAGGCCAGCCGACGCGACGCCGCCCAAGGCGGCCGTCGCGACGGAGTCCAAGCCGGCTCCGAGTGTCGCGGTCGAGAGCGGCAAGGCGCCGGCGTCCTGCACGATCTCCGTCGGTTCGACGCCGCCCGCCGACGTGTGGCTCGACGATCGCAGCCTCGGCAAGCGCACGCCCATCGTCCGCTACCCCGCGGCTTGCGGCGATCACAAGCTCGCGCTCAAGCGCGACGACCTCGACCTCTATCAGATGGAGATCGTCACCCTGCGCGCGGGCGCGCCATTCAAGAAGGTGTATCCGCTCCAGTAGCCCGACGCCGCGTCAGCGGCGTCGGCGTCGCGCAAGGCCAGCGCCCAGAGGGCTCAATCCAGTTCCGCCGTGGCCGCCGGCGCCTTCGCGGCGATCACGGCGGATCGAGCCAGAGGCGCGTGGCGACCTCGTCAGCGACGAGGAACCCGGCCGACGTGAGGCGGACGCTCACCTCGTCGACGGCGAGCCAGCCCGCGTCCAGACAGCCCCGCGCCGCGGCGCGGCCATCGAGCGGGTCGCGGCCATAGCGCGCACGGTGGGCGACGCGGTCGACGCCGTCGGTCGTGCGCAGGCCGAGCCACAGGGCTTCGTTCTCGAGGTCGGCGGCGGCGCGGCGCTCGACGTGGCGGGGACGAAGGACGCCCGTGCGCGACGCGGCGAGATAGGTGTCGGTCGCGCGCGGGTTCGAGAACCGCCACCCTGCGCCGTCGGCGAGCGGGCGAAACGAGGCCGCAGAGGCCCCGAGGCCCAGGTACGGCGCGCCCGACCAATACAGGCCGTTGTGGCGCGCGCGGTGGCCGGGGCGCGCGTAGCTCGACACCTCGTAGCGCGACAGGCCCGCGGCGGCGAGGACGGCGCCGGCGTCCTCGAACATGGCGGCGACGAGCTCGTCGTCGGGGCGCACCAGCGTACCCGCGCGGTCGCGCGCGCCGAAGGCCGTGCCGCGCTCGACGGTGAGGGCGTACGCCGAGACGTGCTCGGGCGCGAGCGCCACGGCGGCGTCGAGCGCGCGGCGCCAGTCGTCGCGCGACTGCCCGGGGAGCCCGAACATGAGATCGAGCGAGAGCGCTTCGAAGCCGGCGGCGCGCGCGGCGCGCACGGCGGCCGGGATCGCGGCGGCGTCGTGGTTGCGGCCGAGGGCCCGAAGGAGGCGATCGTCGAAGGCCTGCGCGCCGAGGCTGAGGCGGCTCACGCCCGCGCCGCGCAGGGCGTGCAGGCGCGCCTCGTCGGCCTCGCCCGGGTTGGCCTCGACGGTGATCTCGACCGCCTCGGTGGGCGCCGCGCCGAAGGCGGCCCTCACGGCGTCGAGCACGCGGCCGAGCGCGTCCGGACGCCAGAGGCCGGGCGTTCCCCCGCCGAAGTAGATCGAGGCGAGCGGCCCCGTGCCCTCAAACCACACGCGGCGCGCCGCGAGCTCGCCGATGACGGCGTCGGCGTAGTCGTCGTGCGGAATCTCCGCGCGCGTGTCGACGGCGAAGTCGCAATAGGGACAGCGCACGCCGCAGAACGGAAAATGCACGTAGACGCCGAGCGGCCGCCCCGGCGCGAGCGCGCCTCGGGAGGGGTCTTCGCTCGGGCCTCCCTCGGGCGCGCGACCGAGGACGACGGGCTTCACGATCCGGCGACCTCCTTCAGGCCTTGGGCTTGGCGGCGGCGGCGGGCGCGGCCGAGACCGCGGCGGGCGCGGGCATCCTCTTGACGTGCTCGGCCGCGAGGCGCAGGCGCCGACGCGTCACCTCCCGGCCAAGGCCCACGAGCGTCTCGAACAGCGGCGGCGTCGCCTTGCGCGCGGTGGTGGCGAGGCGCAAGAGCATGAAGAGCTCCTTCGTTTGCCAACCGTTCCTCTCGGCGAAGTCGCGCGCGAGCGCCTCGAGGCCGGGCGCGCTGAAGTCGCGGTGCAGGTCGAGGGCTTCGCCGAACGCGAGGAGCCCCTCCGATACTTCCTTGGCCGTCCTACCCTTGGGCAGAAGGTCTTTCGAGATGGCGGCGTAGTCGAGATCGCCCGAGAAGAAGAACTCGGTGAGCGGAACGAACTCGTCGAGGCGCTGGATGCGCTCGCGCACGAGCGGCACGAGCGCGCGCAGGCCCTCGTCGGAGAAGCGCCACGAGCGCAGGCGGCGCACGACCTCGGCGTCGTCGAGCGCGCGCAGGTAGTCGGCGTTCATGGCCGACAGCTTCACGAGATCGAAGACGGGCCCGCCCAGGCTCACACGATCGAACGAGAAGGCCTCGACCATCTCGGCGAGCGTGAACTTCTCGCGGTCACCGGCGATCGACCAGCCCATCGTGCCGAGGTAGTTGAGCAGCGCCTCGGAAAGGAAGCCCGCGTCGCGGTAGTAGTCGAGCGAGACTGGGTTCTTGCGCTTCGAGATCTTCGACTTGTCGGCGTTGCGCAGGAGCGGCATGTGCACCCACTCGGGCAGGTCCCAGCCGAACGCCTGATAGAGCACGACATGCTTGGGCGTCGAGGAAAGCCACTCCTCGGCGCGGATGACATGCGTGATGCCCATGAGGCGGTCGTCGACGACGTTGGCGAGGTGGTAGGTGGGGAAGCCGTCGGTCTTCATCAGGATCTGGTCGTCCATCTGCGCGCTCTCGAACTTCACCTCGCCGCGAAGGCGATCGACGAAGACGATCTCTCCCGTGCGCGGCATGGCGAGCCGCACGACGAACGGCGCGCCGGCCGCGACGCGCGTGGCCGCCTCGGCGACGGGCAACCCGCGGCACAGGCCGTCGTAGCCGACGAACAGACCCTGGCGCCGCTGCTCGTGGCGCACGGCCTCGAGCCGCTCGGCCGAGCAGAAACAGCGGTACGCCGCGCCCGCGGCAAGCAGCGTCTCGATGTGCGTCTGGTAGATCTCGGCGCGCTCGCTCTGCCGGTACGGGCCGCTCGGCCCTCCGATGTCGGGGCCCTCGTCCCACTGGAGGCCCACCCAGCGCAGCGCGCGCAGGATGGCCGCCTCCGACTCGGGCGTCGAGCGCGTGCGGTCGGTGTCCTCAATGCGCAGGATGAACTTGCCGGCGTGCTTCTTGGCGAAGGCGAAGTTGAAGAGCGCGATGTAGGCCGTGCCCACGTGCGGATCGCCGGTCGGGGACGGGGCGATGCGGACCTTCACGGGACGGGGCGCGGCGGCGGACATGCGCGGGTTCATATCACGCCCCGAAGCCGACCACCCATCGCGGGCGGCGCGCGGCCCGCGCGGCGCGTTCAAGGCAGAAGCTTGTAGCCCGTCCCGTAGATCGTCACGATGTGCGCGGGCTTGGCGGCGTTCTCCTCGAGCTTCTTGCGCAGCTTGACGATGAAGTTGTCGACGCTGCGCGTGGAGGCGTGCCCGGAGACGCCCCAGATCTTCTCGAGCAGCTCGTCGCGCGAGACCGGCTCGCCCGCCCGCTCGTGCAGAAGGCGCACGAGCTCGACCTCGTAGAACGACAGCGGGTGCGTCTTGCCCTTGCGCACGAGCTCGTGCCGCTTGGGGTAGACGACGGCCGCGCCGACGTGGATCTCGTCGAGGGCGGCGGACGCGCCGGCGCCACGCTGCAGGCGCCGGAAGATCGCGCCGATGCGCGCCACGAGCTCGCCCACGGAGAA
>DASZFV010000505.1:0-8104 GCA_035939455.1 Polyangia bacterium | reverse complement strand
GAGGGCGCGCGCGGCAGCCCGCGCGTCCGGCGTCGAGGGCCCCTTCGCGGCCGCCAGCAGGGCCCGCGCGGCGGGCTCGCCCGCGGCGGCGGCGGCGCGCGCCACGACGGCGTCTGGGGCGCCGGCCAGCGCCAGGCCGAGCGCGGCGGCACCCCGCCGGTCGACCTCGTCGACGAGGGCCGCGCGCGGCAGGGCGCAAAGGGCGCGGGCCCTGGGCATCGAGCCCGGCGCGCCCGGGGGCATGGGCGCGAGGTTGCCAAAGAGCGTCCGGCGCAGGCCGTCGAGCCCCGGCCCCTCGGGCAGCCGCGCCAACGCACCGGGCGCGGCGCCACGGCCCCGCAGGAGCTCGTCGGCCACGCGACCCACCTCAGGAGGAAGCCCGCGCACGACCGCGCGAACGAGCGCGACGGGCTCGCCCTCGAGCGCGCCTCGAATCCAGCCGGGATGCACCTCCTCGAGGCCGGCGGGGACGGGCGCGCTGAGCTCCGCGGCGAGGGCGGCGCGGGCGGTCGCTCGCGCCTCCTCCGAGGCGGCCAGCGCCTCCAGAGCGGCGCGGCATCGCTCCCGCCCGGGGTCGGCGAGGCAACCCGCTGCGTCAGCGCCGCCGCCCGACACGAGCAGCCCGAGGGCCAGCCCCCGCTCGTCGACCGCCAGCGCCTCCACTGCGGAAATCACGGCCGCATCATCCAGCTTGGCCCTCCGACTGGCAACACCCAGGCACCGCGCGGGGCCGGCCGGGCGCCGGGCCGCCGCGCCCGGCCTTGCGCGAGAGGCGTTCACCGGGTAAGTCTCCCGACCCGCATGTCCACAGCAGGAATCGAAGCCGCCCAAGCCGCAACCACGTCCGCCAGGCCCTTGAGGGCCGACGTCCGCAACATCGCGATCATCGCGCACGTCGATCACGGCAAGACGACGCTCGTCGACGGCTTCCTGCGCCAGGCGGGGCAGTTCCGCGCGGGAGAGGTCATCGCCGACTGCGCGATGGACTCGAACGATCTCGAGCGCGAGCGTGGCATCACGATCCTCTCGAAGTTCACGGCCATCACGTGGAAGGGCACGCGCATCAACATCGTCGACACGCCGGGCCACGCCGACTTTGGAGGCGAGGTCGAGCGCGTCCTCAAGATGGTCGACTCGGTGTGCCTGCTTGTCGACGCGTTCGAAGGCCCGATGCCGCAGACGCGCTTCGTGACCCGCAAGGCGCTCGCGCTCGGCCTGCGCCCCATCCTGGTCGTCAACAAGGTCGACCGCACTGGCTGCGATCCGACGGGCACGGTCGACGAGACCTTCGATCTCTTCTGCGCGCTCGGCGCGACCGACGAGCAGCTCGACTTCCCCATCGTCTACGCCTCGGGCCGCGAGGGCTGGGCCGTCAAGGATCTCAACGACGAGCACAAGGATCTCGGCCCGCTGCTCGACATCATCGTCGAGAAGGTGCACCCGCCCACGGGCGACGTCGATGGGCCCCTCGCCATGCACGTCACGACGCTCGACTACGACGATTATCTCGGCTACGTCGCGATCGGCCGCATCGACTCGGGACGCATCAGGCAGGCCGACCGCGTGCTCTGCGTGCACCGGGACGGCAAGCGCGAAGAGTTCCGTGTGCAGAAGCTGCTGGGCTACCAGTCGCTCAAGCGCTTCGAGCTGGCCGAGGCGGCCGCGGGCGACATCTGCGCCGTGACGGGCATGCAGGACCTCACGGTCGGCGAGACGATCACCGAGATCGCGCGCCCCATCGTGCTGCCGCTCCTCGAGATCGAGGAGCCGACCGTGAAGATGCAGTTCATGTCGAACAACGGTCCGTTCGCCGGGAAGGAGGGGAAGTTCGTGACCTCCCGCAACCTGCGCGACCGCCTGTTCAAGGAGATCAAGGCCAACGTCGCGTTGCGCGTGCTCGAGACGCCGTCGCCCGACACGTTCGACGTGCTCGGCCGCGGCGAGCTGCACCTCAGCGTCCTCATCGAGACGATGCGCCGCGAGGGCTACGAGCTCATGGTGTCGCAGCCGCAGGTCATCTTCAAGGAGGAGGGCGGCGAGAAGCTCGAGCCGTACGAGGAGGTCGTCATCGACCTCGACGAGGCGTACTCGGGCGCGGTCATCGAGGAGCTCGGGCGGCGCGGCGGCCGCATGCAGGAGATGGGGCCCGCGGGTGAGGGCCGCATGCGCCTCGAGTACCTGTGCCCGGCGCGCGGCCTCATCGGCTACCGCTCGCAGTTCCTCACGGACACGCGCGGCACAGGCATCCTCAACCACACCTTCAAGAACTACGGCCCGTTCGCGGGCAGCTTCAAGGCGCGGCCGAACGGCGTGCTCGTCGCGCAGGACGAGGGCGAGACCAACGCCTACGGCCTCTTCTATCTGCAGGAGCGCGGGCAGCTCTTCATGGGGCCGCAGAACCGCGTCTACGGCGGGCAGATCATCGGCCTGCACTCGCGCGACAACGATCTCGTCGTCAACCCCTCGAAGGCGAAGAAGCTCACCAACATCCGCACGACGGCCGCCGACGAGAAGCTCACGCTCACGCCGCCCCGCGTGTTCACGCTCGAGTCGGCGCTCGAGTTCATCAACGACGACGAGCTCGTCGAGGTCACGCCCAAGGCCATCCGCCTGCGCAAGCGCTACCTCGACGAAAACGAACGCAAGCGCCTCGACAAAGCCAACAGGACCGAGTGAGGCGCCGCGGCAGCCGCCACCCGTCAGAATGAAGGGGCTCGTCGGAAGGGTCGTCGTCGGGATCGCGGTCGGCGTGGCCGTCTACGTCGGGTTCACGATCTGGGCGAACGCGGGGCAGGTCGCCGGGGCGCTGCGCGCGTTTCACTGGAGCATGGCGGCGCTCGCCTGCGTGCTCGCCGCGGGCAACTACCTCGTGCGCTTCTTGCGCTGGGAGTACTACCTGCGCGTGCTCGGCCTGCGCGTCGCGCCGCGCGACAGCCTGTCGGTGTTCTTGGCCGGCTTCGCGCTCACGGTGACGCCGGGGAAGCTGGGCGAGGCGGTCAAGGCGCTGCTCCTGCGCGCTTCGCACAACGTGCCCGCGGCCCGCACAGCGCCCATCGTCGTCGCCGAGCGCGTGACCGACCTCGTGGCGCTCCTGCTGCTCGCGCTCGCGGGCGTGTTCAGCTTCGAGGTCGACCGGCGCTTCCTCGTCGCGGCCGCCGCGCTCGTCGCGGCCGGCGTGCTCATCGTCTCGGTCGACCCGCTCGCCGAGGCCGGCCTCGCGCTGGCGG
Organism: Polyangia bacterium; assembly: GCA_035939455.1. GTDB lineage: Bacteria > Myxococcota_A > Polyangia > Fen-1088 > Fen-1088 > DASZFV01. The sequence goes on along the minus strand of DASZFV010000505.1, from coordinate 4,877 downwards.
CGCGCCTGCCGGGCCTGCGCCGCTTCGCGCCCAAGCTCTCGGAGTTCCACCGCAGCACGGCCCTGCTGCTGCGCCCCACGCCGCTGCTGCTCGCGACCGTGCTCTCGACGGGCTCCTGGATGCTCGAGTGCCTGGCCTTCTGGGTCGTCGTGGGCGGCTTCCCGGGCGCGCACGTCGAGCTGCGCGCGGCCACTTTCATCTACGCCACGATGACGGTCGCGGGCGCCCTCTCCTTCTTGCCCGGCGGCCTCGGCGTCACGGAGGCGGGCATGCTCGCGATGCTCGTCAAGTTCGGCGTGGGCCTGACGCGCGGGAGCGCCGCGGCCGCTACCTTCGTGACCCGCGCGTGCACGCTGTGGTTCGCGGTCGCGCTCGGCCTGCCGGCCCTCGTTCTCTACGCGCGCCGCAAGCACGTGGCCGTGCCCGTCATGGCCCTGGCAACGACGGGCGCCGACGTGGACGTGGCCGTGGCCACCTCGCCCGGCTCGTCAGAGGAGTCGTCTTCGGACCCGTCGGACCCGTCATCGCACCCGTCATCGGACGTTCACGCCGATGTTGCTCGCGACAGGCCGCCGGGAGGCATACCTTGAACAGGCGATGCGCATCGCCGCCCTCGATTGCGGGTCCAACTCGTTCCACCTCATCGTCGCCGACGTCGAGACGGGGGGACGCATCCAGGTGCTCGACCGCGCCAAGGAGCTCGTGCGCCTCGGCGACACGACGCTCCACACGGGCGTCATCCCGCCCGAGCTCTTCCGCCGCGCGCTCGACGCGCTGAAGTTCCTGCGCCGCATCGCCGATCGACACAAGCCCGACGCGCTCGTGGCCGTCGCGACGAGCGCCGTGCGCGAGGCCCAGAACGGCGGCGAGTTCGTGCGCGCCGCACGGGACGAGGTGGGTGTCGACATCCGTGTGATCCGTGGCGACGAGGAGGCGCGGCTCATCTATCTCGGCGCGCGAGGCTCGCTCGATCTCGGCAAGCGGCGCGTCGTGCTCTTCGATCTCGGCGGCGGCTCGCTCGAGGTCGTGCTCGCCGACGCGCAAGAGCTCTACTTCACGGCCTCGCTCAAGCTGGGCGTCATCCGCCTCTCCGAGGCCTGCCCCGTCTCCGACCCGCCGACACCGCGCGAGCGCGCGCAGGTCGCGGAGCGCGCCCGCTCGCTGCTCGAGCCCGTCATCGCGCGCGTGCGCGCCATGGGCTTCGACTTCGTGGCGTTCACGTCGGGCACGGCCTCGGCGCTCGCCGGGTTGCTGGGCCTCGAGCGCGAGCGGCCCGGCAGCCAGCGCACGACGGCGCTGCCCCTCAAGGCGCTCGTCGATCTCGAGCGGCGCCTCGGTGGCATGCGCGCCATCGAGCGCGCGCGCCTGCCGGGCCTCGACGCCCGCCGCGGCGACACGATCTACACGGGCGCCGTCGTCCTGCGCACGGTCCTCGAGCTCACGGGCGCCGCCGAGGCCGCGCTGTGCGAGACGGCGTTGCGCGAGGGCATCATCGCGGACTACGTCGCTTCGAACCGGCCCGGCATCCTTCTCGTCGACGAGTTCCCCGACCTGCGTCGCCGGGGCGTCATGGAGCTCGCGCGTCGCTGCCAGTTTCGCGAGGAGCACGCCACGCACGTCGCGCGCCTCGCGCTGTCGATCTTCCACCAAACGCGGCGGCTGCACGGCATGCCCAAGGGCGACGCCGAGCTGCTCGAGTTCGCGGCGCTCTTGCACGACATCGGCTTTCACGTCGCGGCCCACCGCCACCACCGCCACACCGAGTACCTCATCCAAAGCCACGAGATGTCCGGCTTCTCGCGCGAGGAGGTCAACGTCCTCGCGCTCGTCGCGCGCTATCACCGCAAGGCCGCGCCCACGAAGAGCCACGACGCCTTCGCGGCCCTCTCGAAGGGCGATCGCCGCCGCGTGCGCCACCTCGCCGCCATCCTGCGCGTCGCCGACGCGCTCGACCGCACGCAGGCGCGCCTCGTGCGCTCAGTCCGCTGCGTCGTCACCGAGAAGACCATCGAGATGCGCCTCGACGTCGACGGCGACCCCGAGCTCGAGCTCTGGGCCGCGCGCCGCAAGGGCGACCTCCTCGAGGAGCTGACGGGCCACAAGCTGCGCTTGACCGTCGACGCCGTCCGCGAGCGCGAGGACGCCGCAGACACGCGCGGGCGACTCCAGGTCGTCAAGTAGACGCCGGACTCACCGAGCGGCCTCGGAGGTCCGCCTGATGGGCAGCGTGCATAACCGGCGTCGGCCCGCGATCAAAGGCCCATCGCGAGCAGCAGCAGGAGCTCCTGCTCCGACTTGCCCGTCGTCGCGCCGATCGCCTTGACGTTCTCGGTGGTTCCGCCCACGAAGGTCAGCACGTAGTCGAGCGAGGCGCGCACGCGCCGCCCGTACCAGTAGTTCAGCGCGAGCGAGGCGGCCGTGATGCGCGTCGTCGCGAGGTTGGGATCGCCGAGGATCGCCTGCGTGCTCGTGAGGTCCTCCTTGAGGAGCTCGCCGCGCGCCGCGATCATGAGACCGTGCCGGGGCGGCGGCTCGACGACGCGCCCGAGACGCAGCGGGAGCTCGAGGCCCGCGCGCGGCAGCTGGCGGTCGTCGCCGACGGCCCAGGCCCAGACCTCGGCGTACCCGCCGAGGCCCTGGAGCTTGGCGCGGCCGAGCGTCGACACCGTCGAGCCGTCGGTCGCGACGCTGTCCTCGGCGAGATCCTGCTGCTTGAAGACGCCCTCGACGCGCGCGCCGAAGACGTGGTTGACGGGGACGTTGAGCTCGCCGCCGAGCGTGAGCGTGGACCCGCTCTCATACAGCGCCAGCGCCTGCAGCATGTTGCCGCGCCCCGTCGTCCACGTCGGGTCGAAGAACACGAACCCTCCCGGCGTCGTCTGCGGCGCGAACGGGAGCCCGCCCACGTGCTGGCCGTACCAGACCGACGCGCCCAGCGAGGCCTCGCGCAGCCCCTCGACCGACCCGCGCGCGAGCGGCGCCACGAAGGCGCGCCCGATGACGTCGACCTTGTTGTCGGCGTTGGGCAGGCCCGGGCCGTCGCCGTTGAACACGCCGCCCGAGTAGTAGACGGTGCGCGCAGCGTCGGTGCCGTGGACCATGAGGCCGAGGTCTTTGTTCTTGGGCGCGCCGAGCGTGCGTACGGCGAGCGACCGCTCGATGAACGGTGTGTAGGCGTCGAGCGTGCGATTCTCGAACGAGAAAGGCGCGTCGAATTGTCCGGCCTGGACGATGAACAGCTCTTCCGCGGGCGCGAAGGCGACATAGGCGTCGGTAGGCGGGCCGCCGGTCACGGACGCCGGGCCGGCCGTGGGCGTCGGCGCGAAGTCGCCAGCGAGATCGAAGTAGAACATCGGCCCCATCCAGCCCGCGAGCTCGACGCGCGCGCGCCGGAGCGAGAAGCCGCTCTTGAGGTTGTCCTGGGGCGGAAAGAAGGCGCCCATGACTTGCAGGAGAAAGCTCGGGAAGAGCACGACCTCGTTGCCGGGCGAGCGCAGGAACGCCCGCTCCCCCGCGAAGCCGGCGAGCGGGTCGCCGGGGCCAGGAGGCGCGGGCAGGCTCTCGACGGGCGCAGCCGCCGGCGCGCTGGCCGGCGGCGCCGCGGGCGCCGGCTCCTGGGCCGAGGCGACGCCGACGCGTACCGTCATCGCCAACGCCGCGACCCAGCTCGCAAGAAATCGGCGGTTCGAGGCCATACGCGCGGTCATTCTATCCGGGTCCGCGACGCCGCGCGCGGGGGGTAACGTGGGGCCTTCTCTCAGCGCTGGGTCCCGTGCGACAATGGACGTGTGTGTATTGTCCTGCCCGCTCGGGCTCGCACGGGTCGGCGCTCCGCCTGCCGCGGCGGCGCGGCCCTCGAGTTCGCGCTCATCCTGCCGCTCTTCCTGGCGATCCTCTTCGGGATCATCGACTACGGCTGGTATTTCTACCAGCGCTACGCGCTCGTCGCGGCGATCCGGGACGGCGTTCGCTATGGCGCGACCTTTTCTGATTCGTCAGCCTGGAACAACGCCGAATCGCAAGCCATCACGGATCTCAAGGCCACTGGCTCACCGATCAATTATCTCGACGTCACCTGGGGACCTGCCACGCCCTATTCCTGGCTCGCCTCGCCGTCCGTGGAAATGGTGACCTTGAGCGGTTCCATGGCTTTCAAGCCTCTCATTGGTTTCGTCCCCGCCCCAGCCCTGGTCAAATATCAGTTGACGATGTTGCTCGAAATACAGCCATGACCATGAAGGACGATAAAGGCGGAACGGCCGATCCTTGCCGAGGGAGATCCCGCGGACGTGCGGTCTCGCGCGGCGGCGCCGCCGTCGAGTTTGCGCTCGTCCTCCCGATCTTCTTGGCGGTCCTCTTCGCGATGATCGACTACGGCTGGTATTTCTATCAACGGTTCACGCTGGCGGCGGCCATTCGAGACGGCATCCACCAAGGCGCCGCGGTTCAGATGTCTTTGGATCCGTGCGGAACGGCCATCACCGCAGCGAAGGCCGATCTGTCGTTGGCGGGGTCGCCAATCAATCCGACCAATGTCAACTGGAACCTATGCCCGAGCTACTCGGGTTCCTCACCGAACCAGTTTATGACCATATCGGGCGACATGAACTTCACGCCCCTCGTTGGCTTCGTTAAGTTGCCCGCGAAGTTGTCCTTTCAAATGACGACCCTGCTGGAGATCCAACAATGACGCAAGGCAGACGCGAGAACGAGCGCGGCGCGATCGCCGTCTTCATGATGCTCATCTTGACCGTCATCATGGGCTTCGCTGCGATGGGCTTCGACCTCTCTTACGTCCGCCTCGCGCGTTTCGAGATGAAGAACGCAACCGACGCGGCGGCGCACGCCGCAATGAACGTACTGCGCGCCACGACGGA
>DASZFV010000504.1:0-22725 GCA_035939455.1 Polyangia bacterium | reverse complement strand
GCGCGCGGCGAGACCGTCCCCGCGATCCTCGCGGCGCTGGCCCACGTCGCCGAGGGCATCGGCACGGCGCGCACGGCGCGGGGGCTCGCCGAAGAGCTCGGCGTCGACCTCCCCATCACGCGCGCCGTCGCCTCCGTGCTCCACGACGGGCGGACCGCTCGGGACGCCGTCACGGCGCTGCTCGCGCGCGACCCGGGCGCGGAGCGCGCATGAAGGTGCAATCCCGCCGCGCCCATGGACAGGCCCCGGTAGGCACGGCGCCACACATGTCGGTCCCGCATGCTCGGACGCTCACGCAGTGCATGAAGTGCATGCTTGGTTTTTTCGGCGAATTCGAACACGCTAGCTCTCAGGATGTCGAGCCGTGGACTTGCCTGTTTGGGGTTGTTCCTCTGCGCGGGTGCTTTCGTGGACGCGTGTGGCCGCACGGACCTGGACCTCGGCCCTCCCGAGAGCGTGCCCGTGACCACGGGCGCCGCGGGCGGCACGGCGACGATGGGCGCCGCGGGTGCAACCTCCACGGGCGCGGCGGGGGCCACGACGGCGATCGGCGCAGCCGGAACGCCGGGAACGACAGGTGCCGCCGGTGCGACGACGAAGGGCACGGCCGGCGCGACGATGACCGGCACCGCCGGAGCGCAGGGAATGACCGGTGCTGCCGGAGCGATGGTCACCCCTGGCCCGACGGGCATCCCGTGCGGCGCCCAGACGTGCGCCTCCGGCACGCAGACCTGCTGCGCCCGTCTTCAGAACGGCGTTCCCGCGGCCACGTGCATTCCGGTCACCGATAGCTGCCAGGGGGGCGCGTCGTTCGCGTGCTCGAATACGGCGGAGTGCGGTGGCGGATCGGTTTGCTGCGTTTCTGCGCGGAGCCTCTCGACGAGCTGTGAGCAACCTGTCGTCTGCCTCGTCTCGCCGGGCGTCATCCTCTGCAACTCGGACGCGGATTGTCCTGGCCTCGTCGGCAACTGCTGCGGACAAGGCAATCTGAAGATCTGCCGCGCTCGCGCCTGCGCTGGCCGCCCCGGCATGGGCGGCGGCGGCCCCGGCATGGGCGGCGGCGGCCCCGGCGGCTAATCCGGTCAATCAGCGGGCAAGCTCCCCTCAGGCGCGGCGGCGGCAGAGGGCTACGGCACCCGTTACGGCGAGAACGGCAAAGCCTGCGACCACGGTGAGATCGGTCAGCGCGGAGCCGCCAGGCACGAGGCCCACGGGGACAGCGCCGCCGTGGAATCCGCGCCGGGCGGCGGAGACGACGTAGGTCATCGGGTCGGCGGCCATGAGCGCGCCGAGGACGCGGCTGCTGGGCGAGGGCGGGAACATGGCGCCCGAGAGCATCCAGAGCGGGAGGAGCGCGACGCTCATGACGGCGTGATAGCCCTGCGTCGAGTCGATCCACCAGGCCATGGAGAAGCCCAGCGCCGTGAAGCCGATGCCCGCGAGCACGAGGACGCCCCCGAGGAGGGGCCAGTTCATCTCGCCGAGCGAGAAGCCGGCGAGCGGCGCGAGCAAGAGGAGGGCGCCCGCCTGCAGCGAGGCGATCGCGACGCCACCGAGGGTCTTGCCGAGCACGAGCGCAGTGCGCGAGGCCGGGGCCGCGAGCACGGCCTGGAGGAAACCGTGGTGGCGATCCTCGATCACGGAGATCGTCGAGAAGATCGCCGTGAAGAGCATCGTGAGCACGACGATGCCTGGGTAAAAGTACTGCAAGTAGCCGATACCACCAGCGTCCGCGCCTCCGCCGGGACGGAAGCTGCCGGACAGGCCCGCGCCGAGCACGAGCCACAGGATGAGCGGCTGGGCGAGCGACCCGACGACGCGGCTCGGCTGCCGGAAGAACCGCCGCAGATCCCGGCCCACGAGAGCGCCGACGATCGACGGACCGAACCAGCGCCCGGCGAGAGCGTCAGGCGAGGCCTCGATTCGAGCGGCGACGGTCACGACGCCAGCCCCCGGCCCGTGAGCTTGGCGAAGACGTCGGCGAGGGTGGGGCGGCTCGTCGCGACGCTCGCGAGACGGCCGGGCGGAAAGAGCTCGACGACGCGCGGGACGAGCTCGTGGCCGCGCGGCGCCTCGAGCACGACGTCGCCGTCGAGTACGACGCTCGCCAGGCCGAGCCGCGCGCGGATCGTCTCGGCAAGCTCCTCGGGCCGCACGCCGCGCACGCGCACGACATCGCCCGCGACGCGCGCCCGCAGTTCGTCGGGCGCGCCCGTGGCCGTGACGCGGCCGCCGTCGAGCAGCGCGATGCGATCGCAGCGCTCGGCCTCCTCGGGCTGGTGGGTCGTGACGACGAGGCTCGTGCCGCGGCTGGCCTTGCGCGCCGCGAGCTCGTCCCAGATGCGGCGGAGCGCGTCGGGATCGACGCCGCGCCCAGGCTCGTCGAGCAGCAGCACGTCGGGGTCGTGCAGGAGCACGCGGGCGATCTCGATGCGCCGGCGCATGCCGCCCGAGTACTTCGCCGTTGCCTCGTCGGCGCGCGCGCCCAGTTCCATCAACCGCAGCGCCTCCTCGATGCGCGGCGCCGCGAGGCCGCTCGACAGCCCGTAGAGCGCGGCGCCTAGGCGCAGGTTCTCGCGGCCCGTGAGCTTGAGATCGAGGCTCGGCTCCTGAAAAACAACGCCGAGCCGCGCGCGGTACCCCGGCTGGGCGGGCGAGACCGCGCGGCCGTCGAGCGCGAAGGTCCCCGCGTCGGGCGGCAGGAGCCCAGAGAGCAACCGGAACGCCGTCGTCTTGCCGGCGCCGTTCGGGCCGAGCAGCCCGAAGACCTCCCCTGGCCCGACGTCGAAGCTGACGTCGTCGAGGGCCACGCGCGCGCCAAAGCGCCGCGTGAGCCCGCGCACGCGCAATCTCGGCGGGGCTCCCGTCGTCGACGCGGCCGCGGGCGCGCGGCCGCTCCTCGTCGCCGCCTCGGAGGCCGCCGCCGTCACGCGACCGTCCGATCCATTGCGAGCGCCACGAAGAGCAACGTCAGGTAGACGATCGAAAAAAGGAACAGCGAACGCGCCCACGCCCCCGCGGCCGTGCGCCGGAAGCCGGCCGCGGCCCATCCGATGAGCACGGCCCCGAGCAACGTCGCCGCAAGCATGTAGCGCGGGCCCGCGACGCGGAGCGGCTCGAGCAGGATCGTCGCGGCGACGAGCACGATCGAGAACCCGACGATCGTGACGCGCGTCGCGCGCTCGGAGATCGCCGAGGGCAGGACCTTGAAGCCCGCGCGCGCGTAATCGGCGGCACGGTAGATCGCGATGGCCAGGAAGTGGGGAATCTGCCAGAGGAACAGGATCGCGAACAGCACGAGGCCCGGGAGATCGAGGCGCCCCGTGACGACCGTCCAGCCCATGAGCGGTGGGATCGCGCCCGGGATCGCGCCCACGAACAGTGCGGCGCCCGAGCGGCGCTTCATCGGCGTGTAGACGCCGACGTATGACCCGAGCGCCAGGAACCCGAGGAGCCCCGTGAGCAGGTTGCCGCCGAGAAAAAGCAGCGGCAGCGCCGCGCACGAGAGCGCCGCGCCGAACACGAGCGCGAACTCGGGCGAAACGGCGCCGCGCGGCAGCGGCCGATCGCGTGTCCGCTCCATGAGGGGGTCGACGTCGCGCTCCATGATCATGTTGAACGCGTTCGCGCCCGCGACGAGCAGCACGGTGCCGACGAGGGTCATGAGCGCGCGCCAGCGCTCGATGGGGCCAGGCGCGAGCCAGAGGCCGCCCAGGAAGGTCACGATGACGAGGCCCGTGATGCGGGGCTTGGCGAGCCGCACGACGTCGGCGATCCAGGTCGGCCGCCAGCGCGAGGGAACGGCGTCCGGGCGACCGCGCAGCACGATGACCATCTGCGTCGCGAGCAGCGCCGTGGCGACCGCCAGGTGCGCCTCGACGGTCGCGAGGTCGAGGAACGTCTGCACGGCGCGAACGCCGAGCACGATCTGAACGACGACGAAGAGCGGGCTCAGCGCGGCCAGCACGGCCACGGCGCGCAGCTCGCGGCGGCCGCGCGACTCCCGCCACGTCACGATCGCCGAGGCCAAGACGAGCGACCCGACGACGAGCGCGTTGAGGCGGTGGAGGGCCTGAATGAGCACGGTCGGGTGCGCGTCGGGCCAGAGGACCCCGCGGCAGAGCGGCACGTCCGCGCACGCGAGCGCCGCGCCCGAGTGGCGCACGAGCCCACCCAGCACCATCTGAAAATAGACCGCGACCACCGAGACGATCGCGAGGGCCGTGGCGCGCCCCGAGAGCGACGCGCGCAGCGGCGCGAAGGGCGACGCCGGCCGCGAGCGCGCCGCGACGTAGACGATCGTGAGGAAGAAGAGCAGCGACGTCGCCGTGTGCGCCGTCGAGATCGGCGTGGGTAACCGCAGGATCACCGTGATGCCGCCGAGGAGCGCCTGGGCGACGACGAGCCCGACTGCCAGCCAGCCGAACGGGCGCAGGCGCCGATGCTCGGGCGTCGCGCTGCGCGTCAGCATGACGGCGAGCGCCAGCGTCAAGATGACCACCGTGCCAGCGGCCAGGCGGTGGCTATGCTCGACGAGAACGCCGCCCTCCATGCGCGGCATGAGCGTGCCGTAGCACGTCGGCCAGTCCGGGCACGCCAGGCTCGACCCCGTCCCGTGGACGAGGCCCCCGATGAGGATGAGCAGATAGGTCGCGACCGCAGTGGCGATCGCGAACCAGTGGACCAGCATGGCGGCCCACTTATAGCTGAAAGGAGGGCATCCCGGGGGCGCCGTAGGCCTACGAACGACATCGCGTTTCGTGCGCCGGCTGCTATCATGAGATCCAGTGATTCGCATGGCGTCTTCGCTGTTCGGCGCCCGAACGCTCGCGCTCCTCGCGCTGGGCTGGCTCGGCATGGGTGCGGGCTGCTACTCGACGACGCCGTACCGGGTGCAAGTCGCGACGAGGGCGGCGGCGGGCGAGTGCGTCGACGCCGTCACCGACGTGTTCTCTCGCTCGGGCTTCATTCAGCTGCCGACGCCATGGAACTTGTCGATGCTGTTTGCGGCGCGCACGGGTGGTCCTTACAGCTCCTTCCTCTCGACAGGCTCAGGCATCGGCGTCACGGTTCGCCATGATGAGAATGGCGAGAATGGCGGGAACGGCGAAGGGATGTGCCGCGTGACGCTCGAGGCGCTCTCGCCCGACGCTGGCTGTCCGGGCAGCGACTCGGGCCCCTCCGGCACCTTGAATTGTCAGCGCCAGGGAATTCCGCCCGAACCGCCGGGCTACGGCGGCATGACCCAAAGTCCGTGTCCCGTCGTGCCGGCACCCATGTGCGAGCTCACGTCCGCTCCCGGCGCCGACAACGACGCCGCCGTCGACGAGCTCGCGCGCCGCGTGCAGGCCGCCCTTGGCTCGCACGGCCGGGTCAACTGACGGGCGCGTCTCCCGCTCCGGGCGGGCGCGTGTCGATCTCGGTGAGCGGTTCGGCTTTGCGCGGGCTCGCGCTCACGAGCTCCTCCGCGGTCGCGATGGCCGACGCGAGGTCGGGCCGCAGCATGAGGCGCCAGGGCCTGTGGCGGAATCCGGCGCGCTCGAGCAGCTCGGCGGGTTGCTGGCGAAGGCCCGTGAGAATGGCGACGCAGCCGCGCTTCGTGAGCGCCGCGATGGCGCTCTCGAGCGCGACGAGGCCGGTGGCGTCCATGACGGGGACGTTCTCGAGCCGCAAGATGACGACCTCGGTGGGCCCAGAGATTCGACCGAGGCTGCCCATGGCCTTCTGCGCGGCGCCGAAGAAGAGCGGCCCCGCGATCTCGTAAAGCGCCACTTTCCCCGCGAGGTGCTTCGGCAGGTCGGTGGGGGTTTCACCGGCGGCCGCCTCGGAAGCCGTCAGCTTCACCTCGGTGAGCTCGGCCATGCGGCGCATGAACAGCAGCGCCGCGAGCACGACGCCCACCGAGACGGCCACGACCATGTCGAAGAACACCGTGAGGCCAAAGCAGGTCACGAGCACGAGCGCGTCCGCCCGCGGCGCGACGCGCAGCACGTGCAGGAAGTGCTTCGCCTCCGCCATGTTCCAGGCCACCATGAGGAGCAGCGCCGCGAGCCCCGCCATCGGCAGGTACCCGATGAGGGGCGCGAGCACCAGCACGGCGGCGAGCACGACCAGCGCGTGGACGATAGCGGCCACGGGCGAGCGCGCGCCCGAACGGATGTTTGTCGCCGTTCGTGCGATGGCGCCCGTCGCCGGGATGCCGCCGAAGAACGGCGTCACGATGTTCGCGATGCCGAGCGCGAGCAGCTCGGCGTCGGGATCGTGCCGCGTCCCCGCCATGCCGTCGGCGATGACCGCCGACAGCAAAGACTCGATGCCACCCAGCAAGGCAACGGCGAAGCCCGCCGACAGCAGCTCGCGCAACGTGCTCAGTGACAAGACGAATGGCGCGCCGCCCGGCCCGGTCGCGTGCCACGGCAGCATCGGCAGCGGTGGCAGGGGCGGCACGCCGTCGAAGACGCGGCCGTCGGGCAGCGTGGCGTTGAAGCGGTTCGCGATCGTCGCGATCGGGTGCCCCGGGAACGCGTGCGTCAGCAGCGCGGCGAGTGCGGCCGCCACGGGCAGCGCGACGAGCGGCGCGGGCAGGCGGCGGGTGACGCGTGGCAACCCCGCGAGCAGCGCGAGCGTGAGTGCCGCGACGGAGAGCTCGGCGAGCGACACCGTCGCGCGCGCCTCCCACATGGCGCGGAACCGCCCGAGCACGTCGCCGGGAACGGTCGCGAGCCGGAAGCCGAGCACGTCCTTGAGCTGCAACGTCGCGATCACCGTCGCGATCCCGGCCGTGAAACCCGTCGTCACGGGGTGCGGGATGAACTCGATGAACCGCCCGAGCCGCCCGAGGCCCAGCGCGACGAGGATAAGGCCCCCGATGAGCCCCGCGAGGAGCAGCCCCGCGAGGCCGAACTTCGTGAAGATGGGGACGAGCACGACGATGAACGCCGCCGTCGGACCGGACACCTGCGTGCGCGAGCCGCCGAGCAGGGCGACGAGCGCCCCAGCGATGATGGACGTGTACAGGCCCTGCTGCGGCGGCACGCCCACGGCGATGGCGAGCGCCATCGCGAGCGGGAGCGCCACGATACCGACGGTGACGCCCGCGAGGACGTCGCCTCGCAGCTCGCGCCACCCGTAACCGTCGCGCAGGGCCGCGCGCAGCGCCGAGCCGGGAAGCTGCCTGACGGTGAGGCCCGCTGCGGCCGCCTCGTAACGCGTGCGCGGCATGGCAGCTCAGCCGCGCCGGCTCACTTCGATTCGAAGGAGAAGGCCAGCTCGAGGGGCTTGCCGGCCTCGACGGTTACCTCCTGCGACTTCGTGCCGTAGCGCTCGTGCCAGGCCTCGATGGTGTACTTGCCGGCAGGGACCTTGGGGATTTCGTACTTGCCATCCGCGCCCGTGACGGCGAAGAACGGGTGGCCCATGACCGCCACGTACCCCGTCATCCACGGGTGCACGTCACACTTGAACTTCAGGATCTCGCCCGTCGCGTCCTTGAACGTCTTCGCGATGGCGGGCAGGCCCGGCACCTCTGCCTGGTTGAACAGCGTGGTGGCGCCCTTGTACGTGTGGACGTTGTGCAGGGTCTGATCGCTGTTGCGCACGAGCAGCGACTGGCCAGCCATGATGACGGCGACGCGGGGCCGGTACATGCATTGTGTCTGGTCGAGCGTGAGGTTCGTCATGGGCGGCTCGTAGTTGCCGGTGATGCCCTTCGTGATGCGCACGATGACGTTCTTGAGCGCGCCGCCCGCGCCGACGACGACCTCTTCGTCCTTCATCGGCGTGCGGGCGCAAAAGGGATCGGCGTCGCGCTTCGTGAACGACATCTCGGGCGGAACGCCCGTGAGCGTCACGCTCCCCTTGATGGCCGCCGTGCCGCCGGCCGGGACACCCGCGGACTCCGGCGTGAGGAGCTTCTGAGCGGCGGCGCCCTGGGCGACGACCACGGGTTCGGAGCGCGGCTCTTCCTTCTTGCAGGCCGCGGCAGCGAGAGTCACGCAAACCAGTCCGAGCCACGCGCGCGAGGTCTTCATCGTGCGTTGTTGCTAACAGGCGCGCCGGGGAGCGTCAAGCCGCGCGCGGCCATCGGACGCGACTCTAGGCGCCGTTGACAACGCGGCCGATGGCTTCGACGAGCTGATCGAGCCCCTCGGCCGTGGCCGGAAAGTAGCCGCGGATGCGCAACCGGCGATCGACGAGCACGAGGTTCTCGCCGTGGAAGATCTGCCAGAACGTCTGGCCGCCGCCGTCGGGCGTTATCGCCTCGCGTCCCATGCCGACCTTGAAGCCGCCCGTGACGGCGTCCTCCAGCGCGGCGGCCGGTCCCGTGAGGAACGACCATCGCACGGGGCTCGCGCCGTAGCGCGCGGCGTACTCGGCGAGGCGCGTCGGCGTGTCGCGCTCCGGGTCCACCGAGATCGAGACCAGGTGAAAGTCCGGTCCGAGGTGCTTGGTGCGGCGGCCAATCTCCTGCATGCGCTGGCTGAGCAGCGGACAAGCCTCTTGACACGCCGTGAAGATGAAGTCCGAGACCCAAACCTTTCCCTCGAGCTCGCGCGTGCCGTAGGCGTGACCCGTCTGGTCGGTGAGCGTGAACGGCGGCAATGACGCGAGTACGGCGGGTGCCGCGCCCAGCTGCCGCCGCACCGAACGCACGAGCGGAACGCCGAAGAGCAGTCCGCACGCGAGGGCCCAGAACAGCGGCCGGGCCACGAGTCGCGCCAAGAGCCCGCTGCGTGGCGGCGTCGCAGACGTCGGCGCGGCGGGGCGGTCGGGCGTGGCGGGCATGCGTCCGTGGATATCTGACCGCCCTTCACCCTGTGTCAAGGTCGTGTTATCCCACGGGAGCGATGAGCACGTCCGGAGCCAGCGTCGCGGGCGCTCTCGCCCTCGAGCCTGAAGCCGGCGGCGGCGTCGAGGGTGCGTCCGCGGGCAAGATCGGGATGTGGATGTTCCTCGCCACGGACGCCATGGGCTTCGCCGGTCTGCTCACGGCGTACGCGGTCCTGCGCGTCCACGCCGATCAGTGGCCCGACCCGCAAGAGCGTCTGGCGATCGCGCAGGCGGCGGTCATGACGGCTATGCTCGTGACGTCCAGCTTCACAATGACGATGGCCGTGCGCGCCGCGCGCGCGCATCGCGCGACCGCGCGCGCCGTCTGGCACACCGCGACGATCCTCCTCGGCGCCGGATTCCTGGGCGGGCAGGTCGTCGAGTACGGCCACCTCGCGGCGGGAGCGACGCCCATGCGCCTCGGCACCGACTTGTTCGCGAGCACCTTCTACGCCGTCACCGGCTACCATGGGCTGCACGTGCTCGTCGGCGTCCTCATCCTTCTCGGGCTCCTGCTCGCCCCGCGCGCGCGAGCGCGCAGCCTCGAGGTGGCGGCGATCTTTTGGCACTTCGTCGACCTGGCCTGGATCCCCATCTTCTCGTTCGTCTATCTCTTGCCGGTGTCATGAGCCGGACATCGCGAAAGGCCGCGGGTGAGCGGCGTCGACCAGGCGACCGAGGCGCGCCATGACCGCCGACGAGGACGTGCTTTCCTCGACGATTTCCGTGCCCAAGCCCGGGCGCGGCGGCCGCCTCGTGCTGGGACTCGCCGGCCTCCTCGTGCTCACCGCGCTCGAGGTGCTCGTCGTCGGCTTGCCCGTCGACCGCACCGCGCGCATCACCGCGCTCGTCGGCCTGGCCATGGCGAAGACCCTCGTCGTGCTCGTGGCGTTCATGGGCATCGGCCGCCAGTCGCGCCTCCTCCGCCTCGCACTCCTCGCGCCGCTGCTCCTCGCGCCCGCCTTCGCCGTCGCCCTGATGCTCGACACCGCCTTCCGGGTGACGCAGCGATGACGCGTCCGCAGCGCGCCAAGACGCGCCTCTCAGTTTGGGTGCTCCTCCTCGCGCCCGTGCTGTTCGCCGCCGCGCGCCCCGCGTGGGCGCTCTGCCCGAACTGCCTCGGCCAGCACGCGACGCTCACGCCGACGATTCGCATCGTGGGCGTGTTCCTGCTGGTCCCGCCCGCCGTCTTCTTCTTCGTGGCTCGCCTCGTGCGCCGCCTCGGGCAGTGACGTCCGTGGTCGCTCCGGAGATCGATCGCGACGACGCCAGCCCCGGTGGATTACCGGAGGTCCCGTCCTCACAACTTGATTTTGGCAGCAATGCGAAACCGTCAGTCGCAATCGACCGAGGACGACTGCTGCGAAAATCAAGACGCCCGCGCGCCGCACCGGTGGCCTCGCCGAAACCCTCCTAGCGGCCCGCCTCCGCGCCTTCGGCGCCCGCGTCGGGCGGCGGCGGGGTCCAATCGGCGAGGTCGATGAGGTGAGCGCGTAGCGCGGTCGGCGCCGGAGTTCCGCGCAGCTCGACGAGTGAGCGGACGTAGTGGGCGAGGGCCCACAGGTCCGTCTCGGGCAGGACGTTCTTCCAGGTGGGCATGGCGGTGCCGCCGATGCCGCTCGCGATCGTCCGGTAGATGTCGTCGACGGATTCGCCCGCGCGCAGCGGGTTGTACGTGAAGTCGGTCGGGAGGATCTTCACGCCGAAGTCGCTGTCCTTGGCGACCGGGTCGTAGTAGCCGATGCGGAACTCCCGCACGGACATCGACGTCAGCTCCTTCGTGTAGGAGTAGATCTCGGCCTTGGTGACGTAGGCCGGGTGACAAGCGACGGCGCACTGAGCGAGGCCGTGATAGACGCGCTTGCCCCGATCGATCCCGGCGGGCTCGCGGCCCACCCACGGATCGGGCGTCACGGCGATGGGCTCGCCCGCGGTCTCGGTCCGCCACCGCGGCGCGAAGGCCTTGATGTACTGGATGAGGTCGTCGAGCTCCGCGACGGGCACGCCCCACGCCTGCATGGCCGTGCCGTGCAGGCCGCCGCGGATCGTGCGGACGAAGTCGGCGTCCGTGGGGAGCTGTCCGGCCGCGACGCCCGCGAACTTGTATACGCCAAGGCGCAGATCGCGCGCGGGCGGCTGCAGACCGGGCGCCGCCGTGCCCTTGCCGTCGCCCTGATCTCCGTGGCAGGGCCGACAGTAGCCGGAGTAGACGGCGCGCCCGTGCTCGAGAGAATGCACCGACGCAGCCCGGCCGCCGAGGACCAGGGGCTCGCGATAGCGCGGAGGCTCGGCGTCGCGACGACACGCGCCCGCGAGCGACAGCGCCGCCACGACGATCGAGCCGCGACCTTTCATCGAAGGCATGCCACAAAAAAGAAGAGGAGCCACACGGCGAGCACGAAGTCCCAGTAAGGTGCGGCGAGGGCGAGTCGGCGCTCGGTCCTCTCGACGCCGCGCGCTCCACGCGCGAGGACGATGACGGCCAGCGCGAGCAGTCCCCCGAAGACGTGCAGCGCGTGCAGGCCCGAGATCGCGAAGAACACCGACCCGTAGATCCCCGAGGCGGGTCCGGCGCCGCCCAGCACGAGCGCGCGCCACACGACGATCTGCGCCGCGAGAAAGGCCGCGCCGAGGCCCAGCGCTGCTGTCGCACGCGTCCGCGCCCGCGCGTCGTCTCGCCGTCGCGCCGCGGCGAGCGCCGCTCGCAGCGCGAGGCTCGCGGCCGCAAGCAGCAGCGTGTTGGCACCGAGCGCGCCGCGTGGCACGGGCGCCTGCCCCACGGGCGGCCACGCGGGCGCCTGGGTGCGCATGACGGCGTAAGCAAAGAATAGCGCCGCGAAGAGCATCGCCGCCGCGCCGAGGAAGATAGCCATGCCGATGGTCGCCGTGGCCCGGCCACGGCTCGAGGCCGCTTCGCGGCGCCCGGGGCCCAACGCCGTCGACTCACCGCTCACGTCGTCCCCTCGGGCGCGGCCGGCGCGCCGGCGGTATCTGCCGTCTCGACGCCGCCGCCCGCCGCGTCCTCGGCCGCCGTTCGGGCTGGCCACGCGAGCTCCGCCGCCTCGGTCTGGCCGAGCCAATCACGGCCGAGCCGCGCCAGCACGAGCGGGTTGCCGAGCTCGTGCGGCCCGTGGTGGACCACGGGGATCGCGTCGAAGTTGTGGTGCGGCGGCGGCGAGGGGATCGACCACTCGAGCGTCCCGACCTGCCAGGGGTTCTCGGGCGCGCGCCGGCCGCGCAGGAGACTCCAACAGAAGTTGCCGACGAAGATGAGCTGCGCGGCGCCCAGCACGAAGGCCGCGCGCGAGATGAGCTGGTTGAGCGGCAGCAGCGGGCGCAGGAACTCGTACACCGACGGATCGTAGAGGCGCCGCTGCATGCCCGCGTAGCCGATGACGAGCTGTCCGCCGAAGACGACGTTGAGCGAGACGATTGTCAGCCAAAAGTGCAGCTTGCCGAGCGGCTCGTTCATCATGCGGCCGAACATCTTTGGGAACCAGAAGGTCAGGCCCGCGAAGATCGCGAGCAGCACGGCGGCCGCCATGATGAGGTGGAAGTGCCCGACGACGAAGTACGTGTCGTGCAGGTACATGTCCGCGACGATGTCGGCGAGGAACAAGCCCGTGAGGCCGCCCACGCCGAAAGTGAACACGAGCCCCAGGCAATAGAGCATGGGCGTGTCGAGGTGGATCGACCCCCGCCACAGCGTGCCCAGCCAGTTGAGGAAGAGCAGCACGGCGGGCACCGAGATGATCATCGTGAGCACCATGAAGCTCTCACCCAGCAGCGGGCTCATGCCCGTCGTGAACATGTGGTGGCCGTAGACGAGGCTCGACAGCGCTGTCACGGCCACGAAGGCCCCCACGGTGACGCGGTAGCCGTAGGCCGGCTTGCGCGCGAAGAACGCCAGCAGGTCGGACACGATGCCCCAGGCAGGCAGGATGAGGATGTAGACCTCGGGGTGTCCGAACAGCCAGAAAAGGTGCTGGTAGAGGATGGGATCGCCGCCGCCCTTGATCGTGCTGCCAGCGACGAAGAATTGCGTGCCAAACACGCGGTCGAAGAACAGCAGCACCATGCCCGCTGCGAGCACGGGCACGAAGAGCGCGTTCAGGATCGACGTCATGAGGAAGCCCCACACCGTGAGCGGCAGGCGCAGCCACGTCATGCCGGGCGCGCGCTCCCGGATGATCGTCGTGATGTAGTTGATGGCGCCCATGACCGACGACGCGCCGTTGAGGTAGATCGCGACCACCCACAGCGTCTGCCCGAGGCCGGGCGTGCCCACGGCGGTCGACAGCGTCGCGTAGGCGGTCCAGCCGGCCTGCGGCGCGCCGAGTGGCACGAAGAACGACGCCGTGAGCGTGCCCGTGGCCGCCGCCATGGTCCACACCGAGAGCATGTTCAGCGTCGGGAACACCATGTCGCGCGCGCCGATCATGAGCGGGATGCAAAAGTTCCCGAACGCGCCGATCAGGATCGGCGTCACCGCGAAGAAGATCATGATCGTGCCGTGCATCGTGAAGAGCGACGTGTAGGCCGCGGGCGAGATGATCCCGCCCGACGCCCCGAAGAGCGCGCGACCGACAAGCGGCACGGGCGCCGCGGGGTGGGCCATCTGCCAGCGGATCAGCATCGCCATGAACCCGCCCACGGCCAGGAACGCCAGGCCGAGCGCCAGGAACTGCTTCGCGATGACCTTGTGATCGCGCGAGAAGAGGACGGAAGGTGAGGCCCCCGAGGCTGGATTGTCGCTCGCGGTCTCCACGCCCTATCCCTGCTCCCAATCCCATGCGCCCAGCGCGCTGTCCGGCGTGGCGTCGTAGCGCAGGCGCGCGTCCTGCACGGCGCGGTCGAGCCATCCCTGCCAGTCGGCCTCCGGCGTCGCCATCATCTCGCCGCGCATCAGGTAGTGGCTCACCCCGCAGTGCTGCGCGCAGCCGAGCTCGTAGCGGCCGGGCTCGCGCGCCTGGAACCACAGGCGCGTCGTCTGGCCGGGGACGGCGTCGATCTTCGTGCGAAACGCCGGCAAGTAGAGTGAGTGGATGACATCCTTCGAGTGAAGCTTGAGGTAAATCGGGCGCCCCGCGGGGACGTGCAGCTCGCTCAGCGTCACGACGTCGTCGCGCGTGCCGAAGCGCCCGTCGGGACCCGCGAGGCGGAACGTCCAGGCCCACTGCCGCGCCGTGACCTCGACGCGGACGGCGGCCGGGTCGCCGTCGGGGTAGCTCCAGAACCGCGTCTCGAGGTGACCGAGCGACCGTCCGGCGAGCACGGCGTCGATGCCGAGAAACATGGCGACGGCGACGCCCAGCGTGACGACGTGATCGCGCCGCCGGTCACCGTGGGTGTAGTGCGCGACGCGCCCGGCGCGCCGGCGGTGGAAGAGCAGCGCGATGCCCAAGACGACGACCACGATCGCGAAGCAGATCCCCGTCGCGATGGTCAGGTAGGCGAAGGCGCCGTCGACGAGGTGCCCATCGAGCGAGGCGTCACGAGGTGGGCCGTACGGCACGAGCTTGCATTCCTACTCGGCGCGCCTGCCGAGGTCAATGTTGCTAAGATGTCCGCCGCATGGGCGGCCCCAAGGACGAGATGCTCGACCGCCAAGTCGGACGCTATCGCATCGTGCGGCACCTGGCGTCGGGCGGGATGGCGGAGCTCTACATCGCGCGCCAGGAAGCCATGGGCGGCTTCGAGAAGGAGATCGTCGTCAAGATCCTCCAGCCCCGCTACGCCGAGAACCCGCGCGTCGTGCAGATGTTCCTCGACGAGGCGCGCCTCGCCGCCAAGCTCAACCATCAGAGCATCGTGCACGTGTACGACGTCGCGGAGGACGGCGGTATGAAGTACATCGCCATGGAGTACATCCGCGGCGAGACGCTCACCGAGATCGTCAAGCACGGCCTCGCCGCCGGGAAGTACCTGCCGCTCGAGCACGCCGTCCACGTCGCGCGGCAAGCGGCCGCTGGCCTGGCCTACGCCCACACCTGGCGCGAGCCGGACGGACACCTCATGCGCATCGTCCACCGCGACGTCTCGCCCACGAACATCCTCGTGACGACGGAAGGGCAAACGAAGATCGTCGACTTCGGCATCGCGCGCGCCCAGGACGAGCTGCGGGAGGAGAGCGGCATCCGTCCCGGCAAGGCGTCGTACATGTCGCCCGAGCAGGTGCGCGGGGAGGGCGTCGACACCCGCTCGGACATCTTCTCCCTCGGCGTCATCCTGTACGAGCTCGCCCTCGGACAACGCCTGTTTCGAGGCCCCGCCGAGGTGGTGATGAAGCGCATCGCCGCGGAAAAGGTGGCGCCGCCCACCGCTGTGAGACGCGATTTCCCACCCGCCCTCGAGCTGATCATCATGCGCGCGCTCGAGAAGCGCCCCGAGGATCGCTACCAGTCGGCCGAGGACATGCGCGTGGACCTCGAGGAGTTTTTGGCCGACGAGGGCCTGCGCACGGGCTCGCGGCGCGTGGCGCTCTATATGAAGGAGATCTTCCCCCGGGAGGGCGAGCCCGCGCCCGCGCCCGCTCCGGCCGCCGGCGTCGACCAGGGCGCCGTCCCTCTCGACGTCCGCGTGCGGGACGACTCCGAGGAGCTGAACTTCGATCGCCGCGCGCCGCTGTCGCTGCGATTCGAGGCCGCCGCCGAGGACGAGCCCGGCGGCTCGAGCTATCCCGCGCCCATTCCGGCCGAGGATGCCCCCGACGCGCCGCGCACGGTCCCGGCGCCGCCGCCGCCGGCGCGCGCGACCCCGGTCGGGGGCGTGACGACCTTCGCGTCGACGCAGGCATTCGCCGCCGGTAACAAGAAAAAGAACGGCGTGGCGGGGGCAGCTCGCGTCGATTCGCGGGCTGCGCCCGCCGTGGTCGCCGCGGCTCGGGTCGAGGCGCCCCCGGCTCGAAACGAGGCCGTCGCCGCGGCCGGGTCGCCGGCCCCCAACCGGCGTGGGTGGTTGTTTTTATTGTTCCTTTTGCTCGGTGCCGCGGCGTTGGCGTTCGTCGGGACGAGATGATACGGTTCACGTTCTGCCGCTCAGGCTCGAGACGCCGGCTTAGACTATAGAAACGACGCGAACCGCCGAAAATCTGGTGCGGTGTTTCGCAGCCCGCTTTCGATCTCTCAAGGCCCACCCCCGGCATGAAATTCGTCTGCGACCGCTGTCAAACCAAGTATTCCATCGCGGACGAAAAGGTTCGCGGGAAGGTCCTGAAGGTACGGTGCAAGACGTGTCAAAACGTCATCACCGTCCGTGAGGCCGGCGCCAAGCCGTCTCAGAACGCGCTCGCGCCCGTTCGGAGCTCCCAAAAACCGAGCGGCGCGCACGCGGCGCCGCTGGCCGAGGTCGGTGAGCATGACGAGCAGTCGGAACGCACGAGCATCGCGCCCGCGCCCGCCGGCCTCATGGCCGATCTTCTCCAAGGGCAGCTGCATGGGCGGCGCCCCACGCCGCCGCCTCCGCCGCCGCTCGGCGACGGCGTCGAGTGGTTCCTGGCCCTCGACGGCGCGCAGCAGGGCCCGTTCGCGCGCCGGGCGCTGGTCGACCATCTGCTCGCCCTGCCGAAGAGCGCCGACGTCCACGTCTGGAACGAAAAGATGGATGGCTGGAAGTCGCCCAGGGACGTCCCCGAGGTCGCGCACGATCTGTCGGCGCGACGACCGCCTGCCGTCCCCACGCGACCGCCCATCCCGCGCGCGACCCCCTCGCCGCCGCTGCCGGCGACGGCCGCGAGGCGGGGGACCCAGCCCCTGTCGAGCGGCGTCGGGTCGAAGCTGCCGCTGCCGCCACCGCACGTCGCCGCCGCACACGCGGTGCCCGCGCCCCACACGGCGATCGACCCGAGCCAGCCGACGCCCAACCCGGTGCCGGGCCACGGTGGCAGCAACGGCGCCAAGACGAACGGCGTCGCGGCCCACGGCGCCGCGCCCGTGGCGCCGTTTCCTCACCCCGAGTCGGACGCGCTCAGCGCGCTCAACATCGGCCGAGCCAAGTCGGGCCCGCTGCGCATCATGGAGTTCGGCGAGGCGACCGCCTGGAGCGGCGCGGGACGCGTCCAGGAAGGGCGTCACCGAAACACCAAGATGGTGTTCGCGCTCCTGAGCGTCGTCTGCGTGATCATCGTCGTGGCCGTCCTCAACATGACCAGGAAGGCGCCCGCCGTCACTTTGGCGCCACCGATCAAGGCCGGGCTCGACAGCGAGGCGCTGGGCAAGCTGCACGAGCTCGCGGCGGCGGAGAAGAATGAACCGCCCGCTTCACCGCCCGAGGTCGCGCGAGAAGAGCCGCCCGTGCCCTCGCCGGTGCGCGGCGGAAAGGCAGGGCGCGTCCAAGGCGCGCTGCGCGGCCGTCCCTTGCTGGCGCGCGCGCGGACGACGCCAGGCACCCCCGCCGCGGGCGCGGTCAGCGCTCCTGCGGCCGAGGACGCGAACGCCGCGCGTTTCCGCGAGAGCGGCGGCCGCGTCGTCACGCCGGGCGCGGCGATCTTGAACCGCCCGGCGCCCAGCCAAGCCGAGATCACGCGCGTCATCGCCAACAACAAGATCGGCATCAAGACCTGCTACCAGCGCGCCCTCCTGCGCGACAGCAACCTCACGCACGGCAAGATCGTCGTCGGTGTCACGATCGGCCTGTCCGGCCGCGTGAAGGGCGTGCGTGTCGACGCCCCGAGCTCGTTCCGCGCTCTCGAGCCCTGCATCAAGGAGATGGTCGGCCGCTGGACCTTCCCTCAGTCCTACGAGGAGTACGGCACCGAGTTCAGCTATCTGTTCCAAGGCAACGAATGAACGCGGGGGAGCGCGCTCCCCCCGCGACGCGCCAGACCCCGTCAGATCGAGTAGAGTCGGCCGTTCCATGCGGCACCCGTATTCGGAGTTTTTGGCGCGCGTCGAGAAGCCGGCGCGCTACGTCGGGGGCGAATACCAGGAGGTGCGCAAGGACGCGGCCCGCGTGCGGGCGCGCGTTTGCCTGGCGTTTCCCGATGTCTACGAGATCGGGATGTCGCACCTCGGGACGAAGATCCTCTACGCCGTGCTCAACAAGACCGACGGCATCGCGTGCGAGCGCGCGTTCGCGCCCTGGCTCGATTGCGAGGCCGAGCTGCGCCGGCGCGGGCTGCCCGTGCTCACGCTCGAGTCGGCAGCGCCGCTGCGCGACTTCGACGTCATTGGCTTTTCGCTGCAGTACGAGCTGACGTACACCAACGTCCTCAACCTGCTCGATCTGTCGGGGCTGCCGCTGCGCGCCGCGGACCGCGGCGACGACGCTCCGCTCGTCATCGCGGGCGGGCCGACGGCGACGCACCCGGAGCCGCTCGCGCCGTTCATTGATGCGTTCTTCATCGGCGAGGCCGAGGAGCAACTTCCGCCGCTCGTGCTCGAGGCCGCCGAGCTGCGCCGCGCGGGCGTCGTGCGGCGCGAGCGCCTCATCAGGCTCGCCGCCAAGTACCCGCTCTACGCGCCCGAGCTCTACACGACGAAGGTAGACGAGGAGACGGGCTTCGTCGTCGTCGACGCGCCCACGGACGCGCGCGTGCCCGCGCGGCCGAGGCGGGTGTGGGTCGCGGACATCAATCGCTTCCCGTTCCCCGACGACTCGCCGCTGCCCTACGCGGAGGCGATCTTCGACCGCATGGCCGTCGAGGTCGCGCGCGGCTGCACGGAGGGCTGCCGCTTCTGCCAGGCCGGCATGATCTACCGGCCCGTGCGCGAGCGCGATCCGGTGGCCGTCATCGACGCGCTCGTGGGCGGCGTCAAGAAGGGCGGCTACGACGAGACGGCGCTGACGTCGCTGTCGACGGCCGACTACTCGTGCGTGACGCCGCTCGTGAAGGCGGCCATGAGCAAGCTGCGCGACGAGAAGGTGTCCCTTTCTGTGTCGTCGCTGCGCGCGTACGGGCTTAACGAGGATCTGCTGGGCGAGATGGCCACCGTGCGCGCGGGCGGCTTGACGTTCGCGCCCGAGGCTGGCACGCAGCGCATGCGCGACGTCATCACGAAGAATGTCACCGAGGAGGACATCGTCGAATCGGCCCACCGCGTCTTCGGGCGCGGCTTCCAGCGCATGAAGCTCTACTTCATGATCGGCCTGCCTACCGAGGAGGACGTCGACGTCGCCGGCATCGTCGAGACGGCGGCGCGCGTGCAGGACATCGGGCGGCAGCACCTGCACGGCGCCAAGGTCGTGGCCTCGGTGTCGACGCACGTGCCCAAGCCGCACACGCCCTTCCAGTGGGCCGCCATGGACACCGAGGCCGAGACCGAGCGCAAGCAGGCGCTACTCGCGGCGGTGGCCAAGCGGCTGCGCGTCGATCTCAAGACGCACGAGAATCAGCAGTCGCACATCGAGGGCATCTTCGCGCGCGGGGATCGGCGGTGTGCCGATCTCCTCGAGCGCGCCTTCCGCCTCGGCTGCCGCTTCGACGGGTGGGACGACGTGCTGCGCACGGACCTGTGGGATCGCGCCATCGAGGAGATCGGGCGCGAGATGGGCCTCGAGATCGACCGCTATCTCGGCACGATCCCCGTGACGGCGCGCCTGCCGTGGGACCACATCGACATCGCGCTCGACCCCGCGTTCCTCGTGCAGGAGTACCGCAGAGCTCTCAAGGATCGCCTCTCGCCGCCCTGCGGGAAGATCTACAAGCGCCTGCTGCACCCGAACAACGTCGCCGATGCCGAGGCCCTCGCCGCCAAGAAGCTCGTTTGCTACGACTGCGGTGTCGCCTGCGACCTCGATCAGATGAAGGCCGAGCGCCTCTACTACCTGCGCCGCATGAACGCGTGGGTTGCGCCGGCGACGAACGCGACGCCGCGCCTCACCAACGGCCGATCGGTCGACGGCCCCGCCGAGACGCCCACGCAGCAAGAGCGTCCCAACAAGGGACGCGCCCAGCGACCACAGCCCTCCGCGCGCATCGCGCAAGGCGAGGCGCGCCGCTACCGGTTGCGGTACACGAAGCTCGGGCGCGTCGCGTACCTCGGGCACCTCGATCTGATACGGCACCTGCCGCGCATCTTTCGGCGCGCGGGCGTCGAGCTCTTCTACTCGGTGGGCTTTCACCCCAAGCCGGAGCTCTCGTTCGGGCCGGCGCTCGGGCTCGGGATCCCGTCGCTCGGCGAGCTCATCGACGTCTCGCTCGCCGACGACCTCGAGTCCGACGAGCTCCTGGCGCGCCTTGCGCCCGTGACGCTGCCCGGGATCGACTTCCTGGGGGCCGTGCGCCTCGGCGACGACGATCGCGCCCTCGGGCGGGTCATCACGAGCGCCGAGTTCGCGGCCCGGCTGCCCGAGGGCGCCGACGTCGCGGGCGCGCTGGCGCGCTTCGAGGGCCGGGAGCCGCTCTCGGCGCGGCGCGAATCGGACAAGGGACTCGCGCGGATGATCGACGTGCGCCGCTCGCTCCTCGCCGTGACCGCATTCGAAGACGACGCCCTCCGCGCGCGGCTCGACTGGCCCACAGGCTCACTCGTTCGCTTCGGCGTGAAGGTCAGCCACGAGGGAAGCGCGCGCCCGAGCGAGATCGCGCGCGTGCTCTTCGACGAGGAAATGGCCGCCGGGACTGAGCTCGCGCGGCTCGCGATCTGGGCGAGCCAAGCAGAATTGCCGGGCGAGGCGGAAGACGCCGCCGTGGATCCGCTGCACGTCGCCCTGCTGCGCCGCCGGCCCGGCGTCGTGGCGCCCGCGCCGTCGGGCGGCGAACCGATCGCGGCCGTCGCGCCGTGATCGAGACCGTCGATCTCACGAAGTCGTTCGGCGCCAAGACGGCCTTACGCGGCCTCTCGCTATGCGTCGAGGGCGGCGAGGTCATGGGCTTCCTCGGGCCCAACGGCTCGGGCAAGACGACGACGATCCGCCTCCTCATGGGCCTGCTGCGCCCGACCTCCGGCCGCGCCGCGATCCTCGGCCGCGACTGCCACGCCGACGCGGTCGCGCTCAAGCGCGACGTCGGCTACCTGCCCGACGAGCCCTTCCTGTATCCGTACCTTTCGGGCCTGGAGATCCTCGAGTTCGTCGCGGGCCTGCACGGCTTCGCGCGCGTCGAGGCCCGCCGCCGCGCGGGAGCGCTCGCCGAGCGCTTGGGTTTCCGCGAAGCCGCGGGCGCGTACTCGGTCACCTACTCGCTCGGCATGAAGAAGCGCCTCGCGCTCGCTATGGCCCTCATCCACGATCCGCGCGTCCTCATCATGGATGAGCCGACGAACGGCCTCGACCCCAAGGGCGCGCGGGAGATGCGCTCCACGATCGCCGAGCTGGCCGCGAGCGGCCGCACTATCTTCCTGTCGACGCACCTGCTCGAGGCCGCCGAGAAGCTGTGCCACCGGGTCGCCATCATTCGCGACGGCGCGCTACAGGCCATCGGCGCGCCCACTGAGCTGCGCGCGCGCTTCCGAGCCGGCGCCGACACGACGCTCGAGGATCTCTTCCTGCGCGTCACCGAGGGCGCGATCGAGTCATGACGCGGGGCGCTGCCGGGATCCGTCGGGCTTCACCAGGGCTCGGCGTGCCCGCGGCAATCGTCGGGGAAAACGGCATCGGCGCGCTGCGCCTCACGCGCCTCTGGATCCGCTTCCGGCTGCGCTTGCTCTGGAACGGGCTGCGCGCGCGGGGCCGCGGTCGCTTCCCCGCGCTCGTCGTCGTCGTGGGTCTGTTCCTATCGCTCTCCTACGTCGGGCTCTTCGCGCAGGCCTTCGCCGTCATCTGCGCGCGCACGGACGTCGCGGGGCAGATCACGGCGCTAGCCGTGGTCGCCCTCACGATCGCCTTCGGCAGCTTCACGGCCAAGGCGGCCAGCAGCGAGGCCGTGCTCGCGGGCTCGTCGGAGAACGAGTTCCTGCTCGCGCGGCCCGTGGCGCTGCCCACGCTCGTCGTCGCCCGCTGCCTGGCCGACGCCGCCACCGATCCGCTCGGCGCGCTCTTCCTCTTGCCCGTGATGCTCGCGGCGACGCTGACGTGGCACCTGCCCGCCGGCGCCGTCGTGCTCGCGGCGCTGGTCTCGATGCTCGTCCAGCTCGGGATCTCGGCCCTCGCGCAAGCCACGCAGATCGCCGTTGTGCGCTTCGTGCCGCGGTCGCGCCGCCGAGGCGCCTGGATGGCGCTGCGCGTCCTGGCCTCGCTCTCGCTCGCGTCGCTGTGGATGATGGGGACGCGCGTATTGCGCGCGCCCGCGTCGCTCGCGACCGGCCTGCCGCCCCTCGAGCCGTTCGTCTCGCGCTCGCCAGGCGCGCTCATCGTGGCGCCGCTCGGCGCTTTCGTGCGCGGCGACGTCGCGGGCGCGGCCCTGGCCCTCGCGGCGCAGGTGGGCGCGACGCTCGCGGCCGTGTGGCTCGCCGCCACCGTGGCGCGCGTGGCCGGCATGCGGGGGTGGGAAGAGGCGGGCGCCACCTGGGCCGACACGACCGTCCGCCCGCGGGCGGCGCGCGCGTGGCCGCTGACGGCCGCCACGAAGGATCTGGCGCTCATCACGCGCGATCGCGCGCAGCTCCTCGCGCTCGTGGCCATGCCCGTGATCTTCGTGGGCGTGCAGCTCTTCGGCGCGCTCGGCTGGAGCTGGTCGACGGCCAGCCTCGAACGCGTTTCGTGCCTCGCGTTCTCGCTCTCCCTCTACATGGCCACGATCGGCCCGCTCGCGCACATGCAGGCCGAACGGCGCGCCTTCTGGATCCTGCGCACGGTCCCGGTTTCCGTCGGCCACCTGCTCGCCGCGAAGGCGCGGGCGTGGTCGGTGGTCGTGGGCGCCGTCGCGCTGCTGGTGTTTTCGGTGCTGTCGGCTGGCGCGCCTGTCCCGAGCCTCGGCGCGTGGCTGGGCGCGGCCCTCGTCGTCGTCGGCGGCGCCGTGGGCATGACGTGGCTCGCCGTCGCGCTCGCGGCGGGCGCGGCCGACCTGTCCGACGACCA
>DASZFV010000503.1:0-3616 GCA_035939455.1 Polyangia bacterium | reverse complement strand
ACGTAGGTGCCCGCGAGGTGGTCGTGCAGCGCGCGGTGCTCGCGATCGAAGAGCGCCCACAGCCAACCGAGGCCGGCCGGCAGCAAGCTCACGGCGAGCGCGACGAGCCGCACGAGCCCACGGGCCGGTCCGGGCGGCGTGCCTCGATACGAGATGAGGCGGATCCCGACGAGCCGCATGCCGAGCGTCTGGCCCGAGATGCCGGCGAAATAGAGCTCGTAAAGGCCCGCCATGCCGAGGAACAGCCCGACGGCGCCCACGGCCATGGGGTTGCGGTCGAGGATGCCGGCCACGAGCAGGTCGGGGCCCACCTCGCGCAAGCTGGGCACGGGCACGTGCAGCAGCAGGGCGACGACGAGCGTGACCGCGGCCGAGAAGGCGAGCAGCATGCCGAGGTCGACGAGCGCCGCCACCGTGCGGCGCGGGAACCCGGTCACGCGCACGCGCAGGACGCGCTCTTGGCGGGTAGGGATGGACGAGCTGGACGCGGCGGACATGGTGGCGGCGAAGGCGGTCACGTCCCCATCTTGAGGAGCCCGCGCCGCCACAGCAAGTTTAGGCGGTTTTTTTCCTTTTTGACGGGGGGTGGCTCGCTGCCGCCCTCAATCCAGCCCCCCCGCCGCGGCCTGGACGAGCGCGACCGCCGTGATGGCGGCCGTCTCGACGCGCAGGACGCGCGGTCCCAGGCTCACCGGCACGAACCCGGCCGCTGCGGCCAGCGCGACCTCGTCGGGGGGCAAGCCGCCCTCGGGGCCGACGAGCAGCGCCGTGGGCGGGTGGCGCCGCCCCCCGGCGTCCTCGGCGAAGGCGCGCGCGACGGCGACGCGCAGCGCGTGGCCGCGCTCTGCCTCCCAGAGCGCGAAGCGCAGGGCGGGCAGGTCGGGCGCCCCGACGGCCGCGGCGAGCGCCACGGGGTCGTCGACGCGCGGGACGTCGGCGCGCCCGCACTGGCGCGCCGCCTCGCGCGCGATTTTCTCCCAGCGCGCGCGCTGCTTGGGCTGGGGCCGGGCGACCGACCGCTCGGTCACGATCGGAACGACGCGCGCGACGCCGAGCTCGGTCGTCTTCTGGACCACGAGGTCCATGCGCTCGCCGCGCGGGATCGCGACGAGGAGCGTGATCGCGACGGGCGGCGCGGGGACGCCGCCCGCGTGTCGCGCGCCGAGCGCGAGCTCGGTCTCGCGCGCGCCGACGCGCGCGACCTCGGCCTCGACCTCCGTCCCCGCGCCGTCGAAGAGCGTGACCGAATCTCCGGCGCGCGCGCGCAGCACGCGCGCGAGGTGCTTGTGCTCGTTGCCCGTGAGCGTGAGCCGCGCGCCCTCGAGGCGCTTGGCCGGCACGTAGAGGCGAACGCGGCTCATCGGCTCAAGGGGCGGCGCCCGGCGCCGCGAGGCGCAGCGCCGTCCATTCGTCCTCGTCGCGGCGCGCCTCGAGCGTGAGGCCGGCGGCGAGATAGGCCGCGAGCACCGGCGGCGCGGCCTCGGTGAGCAGCCCCGACAGCACGAGCGTCGCGCGCGGCGCGAGCGCCGCGACGAGCTCGCTCGCGAGCGGCAGGAGCACGTCGGCCTGGATGTTCGCGAGCGCGACGTCGAAGGGGCCGCGCGCGTCGGCCAGCGTCCCCGTGCGCGTCTCGACCGTCGCGACGCGATTCCGGTCGAGGTTCTCCCGCGCGCAGGCCGTCGCCTCGGGATCGACGTCGACGGCGAGGCCGGCCGCGCTCGGCCACAGACGCGCCGCCGCCACGGCGAGGATCCCCGAGCCGCAGCCGAGGTCCAAGAAGCGCGCGACGGGCCGGTCGGCGACCTCCTCGGCGAGCGCGATGACCAGCCTCGTCGTGGCGTGTCCGCCCGTGCCGAAGGCCCGCCCGGGATCGAGATCGATGACGCGATCGCCATCTTCGATCGTCCCCGGGTCCCAGCTCGGGCGCACGATGAACGTGCGCCCGACGCGCGTCGCGCGGAAATATCGCTTCCAGACGTCGCGCCACTCCTCCTCGTGGGCCTCGCGCCGCCGCACGCTCACGGGATCGACCCGCAGGCCGGCCGCGCGCGCGCGCGCGCAGGTCTCCATGGCGGCGGCCAGCACGTCGTCGGCCGCCTCGGGCGCGCACTGCGCGACGATGGCGGCGCGGCCCTCCGCCGCGCGCAGCAGCGTCCTCGCGTCGCGCACCTCCACGCCGCCCGTGAGCTCGGCCACCTCGCTCGCGACGAGCTCCGCCGCCTCGGCGCCCACCTCGATCGAGAGCTCGGTCCAGGTCGTGATCGGCCGCGAGCCCGTCATCGACGTGGCCATGGCGAGCGTGTCGCGCCGCTCCTCACGCGAGCGCCTGGCGCAGATCGGCCTCGAGATCGGCGACGTCCTCGATGCCCACCGAGAGCCGCAGGAGGCCCTCGCCGATGCCGAGGCGCGCGCGCTCGGCCGCCGGCAGCGTCCCGTGCGAGAACGACGCCGGGTGCGTGACGAGCGAGACGATCTCGCCCAGGCTCGCCGCCCGCGCGAACACGCGCACGCGATCGTAGAAACGCCGCGCCGCCGCGCCGTCCGCCAGCTGCAGCGTGATCATGGCGCCCGCGGCGCCGAGCTGCGCGCGCGCGAGGGCGTGGTCGGGGTGGTCGGGCAGGCTCGGGTGGTGGACGCGCGCGACGCCGGGCAGCGTCTCGAGCATGGCGGCCAGCCGCGCGGCGCTCTCACACTGGCGCGCGAGCCGCAGGGGCAGCGTGCGCAGCCCGCGCAGCGCGAGCCAGGCCGCGAAGGGATCCATGGTGCCGCCGAGCTGCGTGCGCAGCTTGCGCAGCGGCTCGAGGGCGGCGGCCGCGCCCACGACGACGCCGCCGATGACGTCCCCGTGCCCCGACAGGTACTTCGAGACGCTGTGGACGACGAGATCGGCGCCGAGCGCGAGCGGTAGCACCAGACATGGCGTCGTGAACGTCGAGTCGACGATGAACGTCAGTCCGCGCGCCCGCGCGAGCTTTCCGAGCTCCGGCAGGTCGGGCACGCGCAGGAGCGGATTCGACAGCGTCTCGACCAGCAGCACCTTCGTGTCGGGCGCGATGGCCGACGCGACGGCCGCGAGGTCCCACGCCGGCACGGAGCGCGCGCGTACGCCGAAGAGGGGACTGACGTTCGCGAGCAGATCCGTCGTGCCGCCATAGATGCCCTCGGCCGCGAGGATCTCGCCGCCCCTCGCCGAGGCGAAGAGCGCCGTCGAGACGGCCGCCATGCCCGAGGCGAACGCCAGGCCACCCTCGGCGCCCTCGAGCTCGGCCACGGCGCGCGCGAACGCGTCGGTCGTCGGGTTGCCGTGGCGCGTGTAAAGGAAGGCCTCTCCGGCGGCAGCGCCCGCCGCGGCCTCGGCGTTCGCGTAGACGTAATTGGCCGTCTGGTGGAGGGCGGCGGTCGCGGGACGCTCGCCGCGCGGCCCGAGCACCGCGCCCTCGCGCGCCACGTGCACCGCGCGCGTCGCGAGCCCGAGCCCCCGAGGCGACGACGGCGCCCCTGCCCGGCCGTCAGCGCCCATGGTCGTCAGGCTCCTCGGTCCGGCCCCGGGTCAGCGCACGACGCGGCGCTTGGCTTCGCGGCGACGCCGCTTGCGCGCCTCGCGCATCTTGCGCTT
>DASZFV010000502.1:0-14707 GCA_035939455.1 Polyangia bacterium | reverse complement strand
CTTCGGGCATCTCGACCTCTCGCCTGAGGGCCGCTGGCTGCTCGCGCCGCTCGTCGGCGCCGACGGCTCCACACGCCTGTTCGCGGCGCGCGCCGACGCCCGTCCGGGAGAGCCCCGGTCGATCCCGCTGCTCGGCCCATGCGCGAAGCCCGCGGGCCGCGAATACGCGCTTCCGTCCGTCCGCGTGCAGCCATGAGGCGCCTCCGGGCGACAGTGCGAGGGCGCGTGCAGGGCATCGGCTTCCGCGCCTCGGCCGTCGACGAGGCGCGGCGCCTGCGCCTCGCGGGGTGGATTCGCAACCAGATCGACGGCAGCGTCGAGGTGGTCGCCGAAGGGGGCGACGACGCGGCTGCGTCCTTCCTCTCGTGGCTCCGCAGGGGCCCGTCGCTCGCGCACGTCACGGGCGTCGATGTCGAGTGGCTCCCACCGGCGGGTGACGCGGTAAGGTTCGAGATCAGGTAAGCAGCGCCCAAGCGCGCGAGGAGGCCTACGTCATGGCTCGCCAGAACGGAAATCAGGGCAACGACGCCACAGGCGTCATCCAGTCGGTCTCGCGCGAGGCGCGCCGGTTTCCCCCCCCGCTCGGGTTCACGAAGCGGGCGCTCATCAACGACGCGGCGGCGTTCGAGCGCGACTATCGCCGCTCCATCGATGAGCCGGAGGCATTCTGGGCCGAGACCGCCGCGCGCGAGCTCGCCTGGAGCAAGCCCTGGTCGAGGGTGCTCGACTGGCAACCACCGTGGGCCAAGTGGTTCGACGGCGGCGAGCTCAACGTCTCGGCGAACTGCCTCGACCGTCACCTCGCCACGCGCGGCGACAAAGTCGCCCTCGTGTGGGAGGGCGAGCCCGTGGCAGAGTCCGGCGGCAATCCCGAGGAGGTCAAGCTCACCTACCGCGAGCTTCACGCCGAAGTGTGCAAGTTCGCGAACGCGCTCAGGGGGCTCGGCGTCATGGCGGGCGACCGCGTCGCGATCTACATGCCCATGATCCCCGAGGCCGCCGTCGCCATGCTGGCTTGCACGCGCATCGGCGCGCCTCACACCGTGGTCTTCGGCGGGTTCTCGGCCGAGGCGCTCCGCGACCGCATCAACGACTGCGGCGCCAAGGTCTGCATCACGGCCGACGGCGGCTGGCGGCGCGGCAAGATCATCCCGCTCAAGGACAACGTGGACAAGGCGTTGACCGAAACGCCCACGATCTCCCACTGCGTCGTCGTGCGCCGCACGCGGCTCGACGTTGGGTTGGACAGCGGTCGCGATCACTGGTGGCACGAGCTCATGAAGGGCGCCTCGGCGGATTGCCCGCCCGCGAGCCTTCCCTCCGAGCACCCACTCTTCATCCTCTACACGTCGGGCACGACGGGGAAGCCCAAGGGCGTCGTGCACACGACGGGCGGCTACCTGCTGGGCGCGCACCTGACGACGAAGTACGTCTTCGACATGCACGAGGAGGACGTCTACTGGTGCACCGCCGACATCGGCTGGGTCACGGGGCACAGCTACGTCGTCTACGGCCCGCTGTCGAACGGCGCGACGACGTTCATCTACGAGGGCGCGCCCGATTTCCCCGAGAAGGATCGCTTCTGGTCGATCGTCGAGCGCCGCAAGGTCTCGATCTTCTACACGGCGCCCACGGCCATCCGCGCCTTCGTGCGCTGGGGCGAACAGCTGCCGAAGAAGCACGACATGTCGTCGCTCCGCTTGCTCGGCACCGTGGGCGAGCCCATCAACCCCGAGGCGTGGATGTGGTACCACGAGGTCATCGGCGGCGGCCGCTGCCCGATCGTCGACACCTGGTGGCAGACGGAGACGGGCGGAATCATGATGACGCCCCTGCCGGGCATCACGTCGACCAAGCCCGGGAGCTGCACGCGGCCGTTCTTCGGCGTCGACGCCGCGGTCGTCAAGCGCGACGGCTCGCCTTGCAAGCCCAACGAGGGCGGCTTCCTCGTCATCAAGAAGCCTTGGCCGTCGATGTTGCGGGGCATCCACGGCGATCCCGAGCGCTACAAGAAGAGCTACTGGTCCGAGATCCCGGGCGTCTACTTCACGGGCGACGGCTCGCGCCAGGACGAGGACGGGTTCTTCTGGGTCATGGGCCGCGTCGACGACGTGCTCAACGTCGCGGGCCATCGCCTCGGCACGGCCGAGATCGAGAGCGCGCTCGTCTCGCACCCCGCGGTGGCCGAGGCCGCCGTCGTGGGCCCGCCGCACGAGCTCAAGGGCCAGGCCATCTTCGCCTTCGTGACGCTCAAGTCCGGCGTCGAGGGCTCCCACGAGATCAAGGCCCAGCTCGCCAAGCACGTCGTCAAGGAGATCGGCGCCCTGGCGCGCCCCGACGAGATCCGTTTCACGGACGCGCTCCCCAAGACGCGCTCGGGAAAGATCATGCGCCGCCTCCTCAAGGAGATCGCGACCACGGGCGTCGCGAAGGGCGACACGACGACCCTCGAGGACCTCGGCGTCCTCTCCCGTCTCGCGGCGGCGCGCGAGGACGAAGAGTAGGCTATTGCTTCCCCGGCGGCGAGGGCGAGCTCTCGAGCTCGCGCTTGCGCTTCATCGACTTCGCGACGAGCTCGCTGACGTTCAGCACCTGGACCTTCTCCCCGGCGCCGCGGTCCTGGACGCCGTCGCGGAGCATGATCGTGCAGAAGGGGCAGGCCGTCGCGACCGTATCGGCGCCCGAGGCGATGACCTCGTCGGCGCGGTTGTGGTTCACGCGCGTCCCGATCTTTTCTTCCATCCACATGCGGCCGCCGCCCGCGCCGCAGCAGAAGCCGTGCTCCTTGTTGCGCGGCAGCTCGACACGCTCCGTCCCCGTCGGCAACGCGTCGAGCACGTCGCGGGGCGCGTCATACTCGCCGTTCCAGCGGCCGAGGTAGCAGGGGTCGTGGAACGCGATCTTCTTCGGTGCCAAGGCCGCGGCGCCGGCCTCAGCGTGCGCGTCGCTCACGAGCGCCGCCACGTCGATCTCGACCTTGCCGCTCACGACGAGCTCGCGGATGACCTGAGTGTGGTGGCGCACCTCGAAGCTCCCGCCGAGCTGCGGGTACTCGTTCTTGATCGTGTGCAGGCAGTGCGGGCAGGCCGTGATGACCTTCTTCACCTTCTTGGCGTTCATCGTCTCGACGTTCTGCTGAGCCTGCATCTGGTAAAGCATCTCGTTGCCGCTGCGGCGCGCGGGGTCGCCCGTGCAGCCCTCCTCGAGCCCGAGCACGGCGAAGTCGACGCCGCCCTCGCGCAGCACGTCGACGAGCGCGAGGGTCTGCTTCTTGATGCGGTCGTCGTACGCGCCCGCGCAGCCGACCCACAGCAGATACTCGGCGTCGGGCTTGTCGTCGAGCGTGGGGACGTCCTTGCCCGCGGCCCAGTCCATGCGCTTGTCCGCCGCGAGGCCCCAGGGGTTCCCGTTGCGCTCGAGGTTCGTGAACGCGCGCGCCAGGTCGGGCGGCACCTTCTCCTGCACGAGGACGAGGTTCTGCCGCATCTGGATAATCTTCTCGGGGTGGTCGATGAAGACCGGGCAGACCTCCTGGCAGGCGCCGCACGTTGTGCACGCCCACAGGACGTCCTCGGTGGTGCGCCCGCCGATGAGCGGCATGACCGTGTCCGTCCTGTTGTGCCCCGCGGGCGAGCCATGCTGGAAGCGATCGATGAGGACGTCGAGCGGCCCGCGGTCGGGCATGCGTGTGCGCATGTCGTCGCGCACGTCGTGGATGACCTGCATGGGCGACAACGGCTTGCCGGTGTTGAAGGCCGGGCAGAAGTTCGAGCAGCGCGCGCACTCCGTGCAGGCGTAGCCGTCGAGGAGGGACTTCCACGTGAAGTCCTTCCACTCCTGCACGACGCCCGTGGCCGCGATGTCGTCGGCCTCCATGTTGAGCTTGGGCAGGACTCCGCGCTGGCCGAGCTTCCGGAAGTAGATGTTGGGCAGCGCCGCCAGGATGTGGCTGTGCTTCGAGTAGAGGAGGTAGTTGAGGAAGGCGAGCACGATGACCACGTGCAGCCACCACGAGGCCTCGGAGAGGAAAAGCGCCGCGCCGGCCCGCATGCCGTGGAAGGCGTCGGCGATGGCCGCCGAGAGCGGATAACCGAGCTCGGGGCGGCCCTCGGCGACGCCGCGGAAGCCGTGGATGCCGAAGTGCGTGACCATGAGCAGGCCGATGGCCGACAGGATGGCGGCCGCGTCGCGGCTCATGGGGATGAGGCGCGGCTGGAGCACGAGGCGCCGGAAGACCGCGAACAGGATGACGACGAGCACGACGAGCGTGCACCAGTCGATGATGGCGAACAGAGCGTGGGCGAAGGACGCGCCGAAGAGCGTCAGCGAGAACGACGGGAAGAGGCCCTGGACGAGCGTCTCGCCCGTGCCGATCGTGATGATGATGAAGCCCCAGAAGATCAGGAAGTGATACTTGCTCCCGAGGGCGCTCACGAAGCGGGGCAGACGCTTGGCGGGCAGCGACGTCTTCTCGACGACCTTCTTCTGCGCGAAGAAGTAGCGCAGGACGGAGTCGATCCGCTGCTCCGGGTGGTCGGCGCGGCCTTCGGGGCGGGCCGCGCCGAGCATGCGGACGAAGCGCCTGAGCGTCCAGGCGAACATACCGAGGGCGGCGGCCACGGCGACGGCGAGGAGCACGCGTTTCATGGCCGTGCGACATCGTAGCGCAGCCGCGACGGCGCCGCGAGGACCCGCGCAAGGCCGAAACTGCGGTATATCTCAGCCATGGCGCTGAACCGCGAGCTCATCGACATCCTGGCCTGTCCCAAGTGCAAGGGCACCCTCAAGCTACGCCCCGACGAGAGCGCGTTCGAGTGCCCGGTCTGCAAGTTGGCCTACCTCGTGACCGACGACATCCCGAACTTCCTCATCGAGGAAGCGCAAGCCATCCAGTAGGAGCTCGGCGCACCCAGCGGCGCCTGTACCCCCAGACACCGATCCGATCGTTTTTTTGCGTACCGGGCGCGCCGGCGCCACACTCGAATCATGATGTTTGATAGGAGACGAGTGGCTGCGGACCGGCGCCGGGCGCTTCGAACGCCAGCCGTCTTCGCGGTCAAGAAGTCTTTCGCGGGCCGCATCTCTTTGTGCCAGGCGGAGGACATCGGGCCGACCGGCATCACGATCCGGCGCCCGCGCGGGAGCACCGTGCCGACGCGCGCGGAGGTGTCGTTGTCGTTCTCGCTGCCGGGCTCGGCGGAGGAGATCGCCGCCGAGGGCGTCGTCGTCAACGACGGCGTCGACGGTGGCTTTCGCCGGACGGGCGTCCGGTTCATCGCGCTCCGCCCCGATCACGAGCGGCTCATCGCCGGCTACTGCCGCACGCAGCCGCGCCCCAAGTCGGGGCGCTGACGCTCCGGGCTCCGCGACCGCCGGGCGAGCCCCTACTCGTTGATGAGGACCTCGCGTCGCCGCGTATCGCGCTTCGGCTGCGTGCCCGTGATGAGCCGCGCGACGCCCCAGGCAGAGACGAGCTCGCCCTCGAAGCCGAGCCCCGGCAGGTTCTCGGGGCCGGCCAGGTAGAGGTTCTTGATGCCCGTCGCGTGCGGCAGCGCCGTGACGTCGAACGGGCTCTCGCCCTCGGCCGCATAGACGGGCGGCAGCGGCAAGGTCGACCCGGGCGCGGAAGCCCCGGCGGGCGCGCCTTTTTTCGCGGCGGGCGCCGGCGTCGCCTTGGGCACCGCGCCCGGCAGCTCGGGCGGCAATCCGTCGTGCGGCGAGGCCAGCACGATGAGGTGCTGGCGGAAGAACGGGAGGACGGCCTGGAGACGCTCGACGACCCGCCCGCGCAGCGCCCGGAGGTATCCGGCACCGGCGTCGACGGGCGGCGCGGGGACGACGCACTCCACCCAGACGGGGATCTGCTCCGGCTGCCGCGGCGCCGGCTGACCCACGGTGACGGCGAGCGCGTTCTCCTCGATGAGCGGGCGCGCCGGGTCGGTGATCTGGAACACCCGCTCGCCCATGCCCTCGGGCAAGGCAGCGGGCGCGACGACCATCGCGAGGGCGTAGCGGTAGCCCTCGACGTGGAGGCCCGGCGCGCCATCGCGGCCGCGCCGCGGCGGCTTCTCGGGGCAGATGGCGTGCAGCGCCGCCGCCGAGCCCGCCCACACGAGGTGCTCGCAGCCGATGGTCTCGTCGCGCGGGTGGACGCGCACGCCCACGGCGCGCCCACGGCGCATGACGACCTCGACGGGCACGACCTTATCGCGCCGCTCGCCCGAGAAGGTCTCGAGCTTTTCACGAAAGAGCGCGTACAATGCCCCGTAACCGCCTTCGAATCGGCCGAGGCCATGACGCGCGAGCTCGAAGGCCCGCGCCTGGCCGACCCTCGTGTGCGTGAGCTCGAGGGGCGCGACGGCGCCCGCGAGGGCGGCGGGCGCGGCCACGACGGCGCGCATGGGATGGTGAGCTGGCAGCGGCGCCAGCAGATCCGTTCCGCGCCGCGGCAGCAACGACTCGAGGCGCGCCACTTCGCGCCGCTCCCAGAACCCGTCGGGTGGCAGCGTGATCTCGGTGGAGAGCAGCGGCTCGACGAGGCTGCTCGTCGCCGCGACGCGCGCGAGCGCCGCCTCGATCGCGACGCCCTCGCCGCCGAACTCTCGCGCGATCTCGCGCCCGAGCGCCTCCGCGTCGGCGCCGACGTCGAAGCGGTGGCGCGGCATGACGACCTGGAAGGCGGGCGCGAGGGAGGGCGCGCGCCGCTTGACGATCTGCACGCAGTTAAGGTCCTGGAGCACGCGCGCGACCGTGGGCGTGCCGAGGGGCGGCAGGAGCGCCGGGGCCCGGGACAGGACGTGACCGCCAGCCTCGAAGGTCGGGCGCTCGGCCTCGCTCCCGATGAGGAGCACGCGGAATCCGCGCCGGCCGAGCAGCGCCGCCGTCACGAGACCGGTGAGCTCGCCGCCGCAGACGACGACGTCGTAGTGGTTCGTGTCCACGGGCGGCCGCTCAGAGGCTGCGAATGACTTCGCCGGAAGGCTTGGCGGCGAGCACGCGCACGCGCCGGCCCTCGACGATGACCCGGCGTTCGGCGATGGCGCGCACGACGGCCGGCAGGAGGCGGTGCTCCTCGACGAGGATGCGCGCGCGCAGCGCCTCCTCGTCGTCGTCGTCTTGGACGGCCACGGCGGTCTGCGCGATGATGGGCCCCGTGTCTATGCCCGTGTCCACGAAGTGGACGGTGCAGCCCGCGATCTTGACGCCGTAGTCGGAGGTCTGCTTGTGGGCGTGAACACCCGGGAAGGCGGGCAGCAGCGTCGGGTGGATGTTGATGACGCGCTGGGGGAACGCCGCGATGACCTCGTCGCCCAGCACGCGCATGAAGCCGGCGAGCACGAGGAGGTCGACCTGGTGGGAGCGTAGCGCCGCGAGCAGCGCCTGGTCGAACGCCGCGCGCGTCTTGTAGTCCCGGTGATCGATGACGAACGTGGGCAACGCAGCGGCGCGCGCGCGAGCGAGCGCCGCGCACTCGGGCACGTTCACGCCCACGGCCGCGAGGCGCGCCGGCCCGAGCTCGCCCCTCGCGGCCCGATCGATGAGCGCCTGCAGGTTCGTGCCGCTGCCCGAGGCCAGGACGCAGACGTTCACGGGCGCGAGGCTCCCGGCGAAAGCGCCGCGCTCGCGGCGCCGGCGCCCATGAACTCGACGGGCGCATCGACGACGTCGCTGGGCGCGATGTCGCCGACCTCGAAGACGCGCTCGCCTGCGGCCTCGAGCACGCGCCGCGCCTCGTCGACACGGGCCGCGGGGACGCACGCGAGCATGCCGAGGCCCATGTTGAACGTGCGCAGCATCTCGGCGTCGGCGACGGCGCCGCCGCGCTGGAGCAACCTCATGACGGGCGGCACGTCCCAGCTCCCCAGCCTGATGCGGAGCGCGAGCTTGGCTCCGGCGGGCAGCATGCGCGTCGGGTTGTCCACGAGGCCGCCGCCCGTGATGTGGGCGGCCCCCCGCAGGAGGCCCTCGGCATAGAGCGCGCGCAGCGCGCGCACGTAGATGCGCGTAGGCCGCAAGAGCAGGTCGCCGAGCGAGAAGCCCGGCTCGAGGCCGTCGGGCAAACCTTCGGGTGGACGATCGAGCGGAAGCCCCATGTGCTCGAGCAGCACGCGCCGCACGAGCGAGTACCCGTTCGAATGAAAGCCCGACGACGCGAGGCCGAGCAGGCGATCTCCGGCCGCGATGCCGCGCCCGTCGACGCGCGCGCTCTTCTCGACGACGCCGACGCAGAACCCGGCCAGATCGTACTCTCCTGCGGCGTAGAAGCCCGGCAGCTCCGCCGTCTCGCCGCCCACGAGCGCGCAGCCAGCCTGCTGGCAGCCGTCGGCGATGCCGGCAATGACCCGCTCGGCCACGGCGACCTCGAGCTTCCCCGAGGCGAAGTAGTCCAGGAAGAGCAGCGGCTCGGCGCCGCAGCACACGAGGTCGTTGACGCTCATCGCGACTAGGTCGACGCCCACCGTGTCGTGCTTGCCCGTCGCGAACGCGAGCTTGAGCTTCGTGCCGACGCCGTCCGTGCACGAGACCAGCAGCGGCTCGCGATAGCCCGCGGGCAGCGCGGCCAGACCCGCGAAACCGCCGAGATCGGTCAGGATCTCTGGGCGCATCGTGCGCTTGACGTGCGGCTTGATGCGCTCGACGAGCGAGTCGCCCGCGTCGATGTCGACGCCCGCCTCCCGATAGGTCAGCCCCGCGTCGTTCGTCTTCGCTCTCGAGTTCGACATGGATCGGACCTATTCGTTCGGCTCGCGCTCGCTCACGGCGCGCCGCGCCGTCCCGGCGTTCGCGATGGGCAGCGACCCGAAGCGCTCCGTGAAGTTCTTGAGCAGCCGGTCGAGCTCGACGGGGGCGTTCGCCGCCTCGGCGAAGCGGATCCAGCGCGCGCCCGCGGCCACGGCGCGCTGGAGGTCGCGCGCGCCCCGCCCGGCGACGTACCGCCGCAGCGTCTCCTCGGGCGCCGCGCAGGCGTACATCACCATGGCGCTGCGGCCCACCCGATAGTCCATGGCGCCCTCGGCGCGCGTCTGCAGCACGCCGGACGCGTCGGGCGCCGCCGCGCTCGCCTCCGAGATGGGATGCCAGGCGCCGAAATGCACGGCCGCAGCATAACAAAACTGGCGCGGGGCGAGGGCAGGTTCCTCGAACGATTTTCGAGCCTTCGGGGGGGTGGTATGCTGCCGGCCGAGCATCGCCACATGGCTTGGTACAAGCGAGACGAGCGAGAGGACGAGCTGTCCGAGGAGAAGCGCAGCGTCCCGGCGGGCGTGTTCACGAAGTGCCCCGGGTGTCGCGCCGCGCTGCTCACGGCCGACCTCGAGAAGAACGACAACGTCTGCCCCCAGTGCGAGCACCACTTCCCGATGTCCGCCGCGCAGCGTCTCGAGCTGGTCCTCGACGCCGGCAGCTTCGTCGAGGAGGACTCGACGATCGAGAGCGTCGATCCCCTGGGCTTCCGGGACTCGAAGCGCTACGGCGAGCGGTTGCGCAGCGCGCGGCGCACGGCCGGCCCCAGCGACTCCGTGAAGTCCGGCTCGGGCACGATCGATGGACAACCGATCCAGCTCGGAATTTTCGTGTTCGAGTTCATGGGAGGCTCTATGGGCTCGGTCGCCGGCGAAAAGGTCACGCGGGTCTTCGAGAGAGCGCTCGAGCGGCGCACGCCCGCCGCGATCTTCTCGGCCTCGGGCGGCGCGCGCATGCAGGAGGGCGTGCTGTCGCTCATGCAGATGGCCAAGACCTCGGCGGCGCTCGGCCGGCTGCGCGAGGCCGGCCTGCCTTACATTTCAGTGCTGCTGCACCCGACGACCGGCGGCGTCGCCGCGAGCTTCGCCATGCTGGGTGACGTCATCATCGCCGAGCCCAAGGCGCAGATCGGCTTCGCCGGAGCGCGCGTTATCCAGAATACGATCCGCCAGCGTTTGCCGCCCGGCTTCCAACGCGCCGAGTTCCTGCTCGAGCACGGGTTCCTCGATCGGATCGTGCCCCGCCGCGAGCTGCGCGATACCCTCGGTCGGCTCTGCCGGCTGCTCGGGCCGCGCGGTCGCTGACGGCGGAGTACGGTCGATGGCGCCCTTTTTCCCGCAGGAGGTCCCGCCCGTGAGCACACCGCGTTACGCCGATCTTCTCGCACGGCTCGAGAGAGCGCGCGCGTTGGGCGTTGAGCTCGGCCTCGAGCGGGTGCGGCGCGCCCTGACCGCGCTCGGCGAGCCTCAACGGCGCTTTGCCGCCGTCCAGCTAGCGGGCACGAACGGCAAGGGCTCGACGGCGGCCATGACCGAGGCGATCCTGCGCGCCGCAGGCGTGCGCGCCGGGCTCCACACCTCGCCGCACCTGACGCGGTTCACAGAGCGCATCCGGATCGATGGCGCCGAGGCCGACGGCGACCGCCTCGCGCGGCTCGACGCGCGCATCGCCGCGACGCGGGTGCCCCTGACGTACTTCGAGATCGCGACGGTGCTGGCCTTCCTCGACTTCGCGGAGGCGGGCGTCGACCTCGCAGTCCTCGAGACGGGCCTCGGCGGGCGTCTCGACGCCGTCACGGCCTGCGAGCCGGTCGCCACCGCCGTGACGAGCATCGCCGTCGACCACACCGAGTACCTCGGGGGCACGCTGCGCGAGATCGCGCGCGAGAAGGCCGGCATCATCAAGCCCGGCGTGCCGCACGTCATCGGCGCTCTGCCGCCCGAGGCCGACGACGAGATGGAGCGCGCCGCCGACGCGCTGGGCGCGCCACTGCTCCGACTGGGGCGCGACTTCGCCGCTCCCGAGGTGCCCACCGCCCTGGCGGGTGAGCACCAGGTTCAAAACGCCGCGCTCGCCGTGGCGCTCGCCACCCGGGCCCTCGCGAGCCTCGGGCGGACGCTCTCACCCGACGCCGTGCGAGACGGCCTCGCCAGCGTGCGCTGGCCCGGCCGCCTCGAGCGCGTCACGAACGACGTTCTGCTCGACTGCGCCCACAACGTCGAGGGTGCCCGCGCGCTCGCGGCCGCGCTCCCCGCCCTCGCCGAGGGCCGTCCCGTGGCGTTGTTGCTCTCCGTCGTGCGCGACAAGGACGCCGCCGGTATCCTGGCCACCCTCGCGCCCTCCAGTTCCACGATCATCGCCACACAATCCGCGAACCCGCGGTCGCTGCCCGCTGCGGAGCTCCAGGCTCTGGCCCGCCGCTACACGTCCGACCCGAAGGTCAGCCCCGACCCGATCGTGGCGCTCAACTTGGCGCGGCGCCACGTGGGCCATGCGGGCCTGGTCGTCGCCGCCGGATCGATCTTCCTCATCGGGGAGCTGCGGGCTCACCTCCTCGGCTCGGTCGTCGACCCCGCGCCGCTGTCGGATCCTTTGTAGGGCTTTCGGCCCTTGGGCCTCGGCTTTCGGCGGCACCTCGCGCCAACTACGGCGCGGCTTCCATGTCGCGACAGAGAGAGCGCCGGCCGCGGCTTGCTAGCTTCGGCGCCGAGTGGCATCCGCTCGCTCTCCGAACGGACCGCGGTACGTCATCGAGCGACCAGGCGGCGGCGGAAGAGCACTTTTTCGCGACCTGGAAGCCGCCAGTGGTCGACGCGACGCGCGGCGAAGGTGGCTGACGCGAGCTAACCGGGAGGTGGCCGACGCCGGGTGGCGCCGCTCGTGCACCCCATCTACCAGCTGTTCATGCTGAGCCCGCGCACCGGCTGCCGCCTCGGCGCGCGCACGGGCTGGCTGTACCAGGCTGTTTGCGCGCGCGGCACGGGCTGCTGCTCGAAGCGCATGAAGAAGAGCTTCAGGTAGCGGTTGCGGCCGGCGCTCTCGTGACCGAACAGGCCGCCCAAGACCTCCCACATGAAGTCGCCCGGCCGCTTGACGGCCGCGGCGTAGAACGGCGCGACGACGGTCTGCCACGTGCCGTCGGGCTGACCCGAGGACCCGAGGCCCGTGCGGTGATAGATGGTCGGGAAGACCCAAGTCGAGATGTGGTCGGGCCGGCGCCAACGCGCCAGGAACGGGATGAGCAGCGTCGTGCGCGCGGCGTTGCTCGCGAAGTCCCAGTATAGCGGGAACGCCAACGTCGTCGACCCCGCGGGCGTCGAGTGGCTGTAGAACAGCGGCGCGAGCCACGTCACCGTCCCCGCGACCTCGTTCGCGTGCCGGAAAAGCAACGGGAAGGCCACCGTCGTGCGCGACAGGTCGAAGTCGTGGAAGTCGTAATAGAGGGGCAGCGCGAGCGTCGTCGACGACGTGACGTCGTGATGGCGCCAGAAAAGGCCGGCGAACGTCGTCAGCCCTGCGTCCGGCGAGCTCTTCGTGTACAGTAGGAGAGGCGGGATGAGGGTCGTGTGCGTCTCGGTCGCGACCGCGGTGTGCGAGATCCAGAGCGGCACGAGCGGTCCGGCGTAGGCGAAGCGCGACGTCGGGGAGTTGTGCCACCCGAAGAGCGCCGTCATGAACGTGCCCCGCTTCGGGCCGTGGGATTCGTAGAGGAGGGGCATGAGGCCCGTCGCCCCGGACTCATCGGACGGATCCCAAGAATGCCACAAGACGGGCAGGAGGCCGAACGTGCGCGCCGTGCCGTGAGCCGACCAGTAGAGGGGCCCCATGAGGGACCACGACGTCTTGGCCGTCGAGTCCGCGAAGTGCCAGAAGATCGGGAAGACCACGGCGTGGCGCTTGCCTGCTGCGCTGCCCGCCCACCAGACCGGAAACAGCGTCGTGCTGCTCCCTGACGGACCGCTCGAGTGCCACAGCAGCGCGAGCAGCAGCCGTTCCTCGTCGCTCTTGAAATCGTGATCGTGGAAGAAGAGCAGCGGCAAGATCACGGTGAGGCTGCGCTCGGCGTTGCTCGCGTGGAACCAGAGCGGGACGAAGCCCGTGTCGTGGACGCCTGGGGCGGCGTGGTCGTACCAAGGTCCGACGACGGTCGTCGAGCGGTCGGGGCCCGTCGAGCGCCAGAAGAGCGGCACCAGGGCGTCGACGCGCGTGCCGTCGGTGCGTCGCTGACGGAAGAAGCTCGGGAAGACGTAAGTGTCGGTCTCCCTGTCGTCTTCATAGTGCCCCGCGAGAGGAAACAGCACGCGGCTCCTGTGGCCGGGGCCGTCGAGCGCGAAGAAGGGGCCGAATTGGCGCGTGCGCTCGCCCGTCGCGCGGCGTGAGACGTCGGCATAGAGCAGCGGCACGAAGCGCGCGTGGAGATCCTCGTTGTCAAACCAGAAGTACGGGCCGAAGAAGCCCGCCGAGCGGCGAGGACCGCGCGCCGAGAAGCCAACTGGCGTCACCACCACGTTCGTATAGACATCGCGGTGGTAGTAAAAGAGCGGCAGCAAGACGCGTGTCGTCTCGTCGCTGCCGCCGGGCCGCGTGCCGCCGCGGAAGAGGAGAAGCGGGAAGAGGGCCGTCGTCGTCTCGTCCCCCCACGAGCGGTGCCAGAACGGACCCACGACCGTGGTCGAGCGCTGCAGCGAGGAGTCGCGGAAGTGCCAGATCACCGGGAAGAGGACGAAGTGCGAGCGCGTCGCGCCCGACCGCGCGTAGACGATGGGGAGGATGGGGCCGAGGCCCAGGCTCCACCCGTCGCGGTCGCGGTGGAAGTACCCGAGGGGCGACGCCGTCGTCGACGTCTGGCGGCTCTTGCTCGCGAACTGCCAGAACAACGGGAGCAAGACGTCGTAGGAGTCGCCGTCGTGTTGACCTTCAGCCGACAGCAGCGGGAACACGACGCGATCGAATCCGTGAGAATCGGTACGCTCGTAGAAGAGCGGAAAGGCGAAGGATGTGCTCTTCTCGGCCTCGGCGAAGTGCCAG
Organism: Polyangia bacterium; assembly: GCA_035939455.1. Taxonomy (GTDB): domain Bacteria; phylum Myxococcota_A; class Polyangia; order Fen-1088; family Fen-1088; genus DASZFV01. The sequence goes on along the minus strand of DASZFV010000502.1, from coordinate 937 downwards.
AAGAGGGGGAAGACGACGTCGTACCGGCGACCACCATTGTCTCCGAAGAACGCGAACGGGAAAATGCCCCCGCTCCAGCCACCATTCTTGAAGTGTCGCCCGTAGAACAGGAGCGGGAAGATGCCGACCGCCGTTGTCGTGTCACGCGGCCCGGAGCGGCGCGCGAAGAAGGGTAGCAGCGCCGTCGACGTCGCACCCGACTCGGCGTCGCGGAAGTGCCAGAAGAATGGCAGCAGTGCGTGCGTCGTCCCCTGGGGATCGCTGCGCGTGTAGACGAGCCCCGCGTACAGACCCGTCGTCGAGTTTTCCTCGTAGGAGTGATGATGAATGAAGAGCGGCGTGACGATGTGCAGTTGCCGCGCGGGATCGTGGCGCCAGAAGGTCAGGAGGGGCAGCAAAGTGAGCGTGCGCGAGCGCGCGTCGTCGTCCCAGCTGCCGCCGCCGATGGGCGACACCCACAACGTGCTGCGGCCGTGCGCCGTCTGCTGCCAGTAGAGGAGCGGCAAGAGCATCTTGAAGGCCGTACCGGCCTTGTCGTCGCGGCCGCTCCACCAGACGGGAAACAGGGTTTCGAAAGTCGAGGTCGCCCGACGGGCGTGGAACCAGAGGCCCGCGAGGGTCGTGTCGCTGTTCGCCGAGCCGTAGCTCCAAACGAGCGGGAACACGACGGTCGAGCGGTCCTCGCCGTCCCGGAAGTCCCACAACAGCGGGAAGAAGATGTGATAGCTCGAGCGGGTCTTCCGATCGCTCCCCCACCAGTAGAGCCACAGGGCGGCGCCGCTGCGGCTGTTCTTGGCCCAGGACGCGTACCCGAGCCAGCTGGCGAAGGTCCCACCCGTCGGGTGGCTGCTGCGGAAGTACAGGGGCACGACGAGCTGGCGCGAGACATCCTTGTTGCGCCAGAAAAAGTTCAGCGGCAGGACCCACGTGAAAGAGC
>DASZFV010000501.1:0-11388 GCA_035939455.1 Polyangia bacterium | reverse complement strand
GATCGTGAAGCAGCTGCTCGCGGTTCCGGCCTCGGCGCCACCGATCCTGCAGTGAACGTCGAAGAGGGCGGTCGGGTTCTGCGCGTGATCTTGGGAGCTGCCGGGCGGGCCGACCTGCAACAGCGTGGGCGAGCTCGTGGGTCCGGCGTCGACCATGAATCCCGCCAACGTGACCCCGTCGACATCTGCGACGACGATCGTCGGCGTCGCCTTGTCGGGGATGAGCGTCGCGATCCCGAGACCCATCACGATCGTGCTGGGCCTCGAGACCTGGAGACTGTCGGAGAGGTGGTAAATCCCGGGCGTCAGCAGCAAATGCTGACCGCGCGCGAGCGCCGCGTTGAGCGTGCTGGCCGTGTCCGTCGCGGGTTTCGCGAGATAGAACTGGTCGATGCGCACGGAGCTCCCGGGCGCCGCCGCCGTGGCCCAGCTCGGTCCCACGCTGGCGGTCTTCAGCGCCGGGACCATGACGTAGTAGCCGCTCTTCTCGAGAAAGAGGAAGGGCTTCTCGCGAACCACCGGCGTCGCGCGAACGACCGTGTTGGGCGCGGCGGGCCACGTGCCCGTGGGCGGCTGCCCGTCGCCGACGAACACCATGTTCCATGAGCCACCCTGCCAGCTCGTCAGGTCCGTGTTGCGCGTGAAGAACTGCTGCTGCGAGCCCGACGAGATCTTGGTGTCGATCTTCGAATCGGCGATGAACCCTCCGCTCGAATAACCGCCGTCGGACAGGACGATGCTCCCCTGCACGTGAATGCGGCGGAGGTGGGTGGCCTGAGAGACGGCCCAGATGTCGGTGCGCGCGTCCGCCGCGAGCGTGGGAACGACGGCGAGGTTCTCGGCGCCCCGCCAGAAGTTCAGCAAGGCGTCGCCCGGATCGTCCGTGCGCCAATCCGCCTTCGAGCGCACGGCGCCCGTGATGGTGACGTCGTCGGGCGAGCGGCCGAGCCCGAGCGCTTGAACGTAGAACCCGATCTTGACGTCCGCCGTGTACTGGCCGGGCTTGAAGAGGTAGGCATACCGGCTCGTGCTGTACTCCGCGCCATAGCCGAAGCCCACGGGGGTCTGCGGCGTGTCGGCGTTCTGCATCGCGGCGACCGTGTCCAGCTGGGTCTGAATGGCGGTCTCCGACATGGATGGGTCGAAGATCAAGACGTTCGGACCGAAGTCCGGTGGCGCGACCGCGGCGGCATCGGCGGACGGCCACCCGGGGATGACGCCTCCGCCCGACGAGTCCGGACCGCTCCCGTCGGTGCTCGCGTCCACCGGCGCGCCCACGTCGGCCAGCGGCGTATCGCCCGAGGAGGCGTCGCCCGGTGGGCTCCCCGCGTTTCCGGGGGCGCCGGCCTCCATCCCCGCGCCGCCCCCGGCGCCCGTCGGGACCGAGGAGCCTCCGCCGCCGGCGGAGCCTCCGTCCCGCCCAGGGGTGATCACGCGTGGGCCCGCGCCAGGGGAATTGCAACTCGAGAGGAACGCGAGGCAGGCGACGCCGAGCCCGCCAAAGACAGCTGATTCTTTCGTGACCTTCATGAGAGTTTCCGCCGGCCCAAGCGCGGCGTCGCATATTACACGCCCTTTCATGGGCGCAAAGCGTGAGCAGTCGCGCGCGTCGGCTTCGCGTGTCAGAGTGCATCCGATGGCGGATGTCCCACTGGGCGCGCGTAGCGCCGCGGCGATCATCGAGCCCCGACTGGCCGGCTTCCGGGGCGACCTGACGGTCGCCGACGGGGCGGCGCGCGGGGGCCTCGCGCTCCGCGACGCCGAGGTCGGCCTGCGCTGGCTCGCGAGCGAGAGGGGCGGACAGCTCAAGGCCACGGAGACGGGCGAGCTGCTCTACTCGTTTCCGCAAGGGCTCGTGGCGCCGCTGCAGCCGGGCGGGCTCACGCGCGCGCTGCGGGCCATGGGCCGCGCGCTCGCCAGCGTGGGCCGCTTCGTCGTGCGCGCGTGGGTCTCGGTCGTGCTCGTGAGCTACGCCGTGATTTTCGTGGCCGTCGCGGTGGCCATGGCGAGCTCGCGCGAGGGCGACGGCATCGGCGACGCGCTCGTGGGCGTCCTCGACGTCATCGTAGAGGCGCTCTACTGGACCTTCCATCCGTTCTCGCCCATCAACTGGGGGCGCGAGCCGCGCTGGATCTGGGGCGGCCGGCGCCGGAAACGCGGGTTGCCCTTCTACGAGCGCGTGAACCGCTTCGTCTTCGGGCCGCCGCCCGAGGTCGAGGACCCGCGCGAACGCGAGCGCCGCGTGCTGGACGAGATCCGACGCCAGGACGGCCGCGTGGGCCCGGGCGACCTCATGCGCGTCACGGGCGGCGATCGGGAGTCGGCCGAGCGCGACCTCTTGCGGCTCGTCGTCGACTACGATGGCGACATCCAGGTCAGCGAGGACGGCGCGATCGTCTACGTGTTCAAGGCGCTGCGCACCACCGCGGCGCGAGGGGGGGCCGCTCTGTCGCCGCGTCCCGCGTGGTCGGAGCGTCGCGCCGTGCCGCCGCTCACGGGCAACGGCGCTTCGACGAACCTACTCCTCGGTGTCTTGAACGGGTTCAATCTCATGGTGAGCGGCGTCGCGGTCTCCGCTGGGCTCACGATCGAGCGCGTCTTCCAGATCATCGAGCATGCGCGCCTCGTGGCCGCGCTCGGCCCCGAGGCGCCGCCGCTCGTCGCCGCCCACGGCGTCCCCATGCTCCTCGGCTGGGTCCCGCTCGTGTTCTCGACGGGGCTCTTTCTGCTTCCCGCGCGGCGGCTCCTGCGCCGGCGACGACAGAAGGCCGAGATCGCCGCCGAGAACGGCCGCCTCGCGCTCATGCGCCTCGTACTCGCCGAGCCCGGTGGCGTGGCCGAGCTGTCGCCCTCGGCGGCGCGCCGCGCCTGGGTGGCGGCGGCCGAGGTGAAGGATTCTGGCGCCGTCACGGCCGAGGTCGAGGCGGCCGTGCGAGCCCTCGGCGGAGAGATCGATCTCGACGCCTCCGGCGCCGTCGTCTATCGCTTCGCCACCGAGGCGCGCGAGCGCCGCGCCCTCCAGGCGCTGCGGGCCGCGGCGCCCAGCGCCGAGGCGCTCCCGGGCGCGGTGGTGTTCTCGTCAGGCGAGCAGGAGAGCGACGAGGCCGACGAGATCGACGGCGAGAAGGCGCGCGCCCTCATCGAAGCCGCCCGCGGCCGGCGCGAAGGCTGAGGTTGAGCGCAATCTCCGTCCGGGCCCGGCACCCTCAACGTGCGGTCGACGCAGGCGCCTGACGGAGCCAGGCGGTCCCAGGCGCGAAGGCGAGCCTCCAGCCGGATGCGCTCAGGAACGGCCATTTCGGGCCCCGCGACGCGTCGACATCGAGCTCGAAGGTGTTGCAACCAGGCACCTTTGAACGAATCACGGCCATGGGTGCCGCGTGATAAAAAAGGCCGGATGAGTAAGCGGAGTGTCGGCGGGGGCGTGAGCCGGAGGAAGTTTCTTGGCGTCTCCGCTATGAGCGTGGCAGCGGCCACGGCGGCCGAGGCCGCGAACAAGGGGTCCAAGAAAGGGGCTTTGAAAGACGCGGGCAAAGGCGGGGATCTCTTTCCCAAGGACTTCGTCTGGGGCGCGGCGACGGCTTCCTACCAGATCGAGGGCGCCGCGAACGAGGACGGCAAGGGCCAGTCGGTCTGGGACGTCTTCTGCAAGAAGAAGGGCTCCGTCTTCGAGGGGCACACGGGCGACGTAGCCTGTGACCACTACCACCGGTACAAGGGAGACCTCGCGCTGCTCAAGCAGCTCGGCGCGCGCTCGTATCGCTTCAGCGTCGCCTGGCCGCGCATCCTCCCGAGCGGCGCGGGCGCCGTGAACGCCAAGGGCCTCGATTTTTACGACCGCCTCGTCGACGAGATCTTGCGCAACGGCGTCGAGCCCCTCTGCACGGCGTTTCATTGGGACTACCCGCAGGCGCTGTACGAGCGGGGCGGCTGGCTCAACCGTGACTCCGCCGACTGGTTCGCGGACTACGTCGCCATCATCGCCGACCGCTTGGGCGACCGTGTGAAGACGTGGGCCACGCAGAACGAGCCCCAGTGCTACATCGGGCTCGCGCTGCTCGAGGGCGTGCACGCGCCCGGCGACAAGCTGAAGTTCCCGGAGTACCTGCTGGCCGCGCACAACTCGATGCGCGCGCACGGCAAGGCCGTCCAGGCCCTGCGCGCCCACGTCAAGGGAGCCAAGGTCGGCTACGTGCTGGCCGCGCAGATCACGCAGCCCGCGGGCGACGGCGCGGGCGACCTCGAGGCGGCGCGCCAGGCGATCTTCGCCGTCAACAACCGCGGCGAGTGGTGCAACGCCTGGTGGACGGATCCCGTGCTCTTCGGCAAGTATCCTGAGGACGGCCTGGCCTACTACGGCAAAGACATGCCGAAGGTCAAGGCGAGCGACCTCGACGAGATGAAGCAGCCGCTCGACTATCTGGGCCTCAACATCTACAAGGCCGAGAGCTATCGTATGGGCAATGACGGCAAGCCGGAGCACGTCCCATTCCCGCCCGGCTACCCGCGCTCCGGCGTCGACTGGCAGCCGATCACCCCCGGCGCGCTGTACTGGGGCCCGCGCTTCTTCTGGGAGCGTTACAGGTTGCCCATCACGATCACGGAGAACGGCCTGTCGACGCGCGATCAGGTGTTCCTCGACGGCAAGGTCCACGATCCCCAGCGGGTCGACTACATGCACCGCGTGCTGCTCGAGCTCGCGCGCGCCATCAAGGACGGCGTGCCCGTGGCCGGGTACTACGCGTGGTCGCTGCTCGACAACTTCGAGTGGGCCGACGGGTACAAGCAGCGCTTCGGGATGGTCTACGTCGACTATGCGAACCAGAAGCGCATCCCCAAGGATTCGTTCGACTGGTACCGCAAGGTCATCGCGACGAACGGCCGCGACCTACTCGACCGCGGCCCCGTGCCGGTCACACAGGTGACGGCCTAACGCCTCCCTTTGCTCGCGGTAGCGACGGGCGCCTCGGCGGAGGCGAGCCATTCCACCATGGCGTCGGCCTGGGCGGCGGGGGGCATGGCGGGGAGGGCGGCCAGCAGCCAGTCGGCTGCGCGGTCGCGCTCGCCGCGCGCGAGGCGCGCGCGGTAGGTCCAGGGGCCCATCTTGGGATCGGCCGCGAGGCTCGCCAGTTTGGCGTCGTCGGCGGCCACGAGGGCCATGCCGCGGAGCTCGGGGTCGCTCGAAGGGGGCTCGAGGAAGGCGCCGAAGGCCGCGAAGGTGCTCTTCGCGTGGCGCTTGACGAGCAGCTGGCCCGCGAGGCGCTGCACGGGCAGGAGCGGGCGCCGCATGAGCTTCGCGATCATCTTCGTGGCCTCTTCGCTCCGCAGCGCGTCGAGCTCGCGCAGCGTCGCCTCGGCGGGCCGCGGGTCGGTGTCGCGAAAGAGCATGTAGAGATCGTCGAAGTCGCTGTCGCCGCCCGCGCGCACGACGCCGGCACAGCCGGCCGCGCGCAGCTCGACCGCCGGCTCCTTGAGGAGGCGAACCATGGAGAGCATCTTGGCGCGCCCCGCGTTGGGGCGAATCTGCGCGAGCGAGGCCGCGGCGCGCACGGCGACGTTGTCGTCCTTGGCGGCGGTCGCGAGCGCGGCGCGGGCCGCGTCGTCGTCGACGGGACCGAGGGCGGTCGCGGCGGCGGCGCGCGCCTCGGCCTTGAGCTTGGGGTTCTCGAGCATCCTGACGAGCCCCGGCACGCAGGCCGTCTCGCTCGACGTCGCGAGGGCCTGCGCGGCCGTGAGCTGCTCGCCGGCGTTGGCGCCCTCGAGCTCGGCCTTGACGAGCGGGCAGATCGCGACCTTGTCGGCCGCGAGGACCGCCCCAGCCGAGAGCGCGCCGGCGGGCTTCGTGACGACGGTCTTGAGGAAGGCGATCGCGTCGGCGTCGCCGCGGCCGGCCAGCGCGCCCGCGATCTTCACGGTGACCCACGGCTCTTTGCCGGCGCCGCGCAGCCACTCGTGGGCGAGCGACGTCACAGACGGTTCGGCGTGCGTGCCGCCCGCGCGCGCGGCGACGACGCGCGCGACGATCTCGTCGCGGCGGCCCGCCTTCATGAGCTTGGGGATCGCGATCTCGAGCGGGTCGTCGATGTGCAGGATCGTGACGCCCGAGCAGCGTCGCTGGTCGCGCGCGAAGACCCAGTGCAAATGTAGGTTGTCGTCGTCCGAACGCGAGGACTGCGGCGACGCCGGGAACGGCACGCTGTCCTTGAGCACCTCGGGGATGGCGTCGTCGAACCCGGCGAAGCCCGAGCTCTTCGTGATGGCGACTGAGACGAGCTGGCCCACGGGCGAGATCACGACGTCGGCCTCGGCGACGCGCGCGGCGTCGTTGAGCGGATTTCCGAGCGCGAGGTTTTGCCCGATGAGCGTGAGGAAGTTGTCGGTCCAGCGCTTGTGCACGTGCGCGTGGAGCTTGCGCAGGTACTCGACGTCGCCGGGCCCGCCCATGATGGGGGGCTCGGCGACCTTGTCGGAGGGCAGGGGGGCCGCCGCGACGCGGCTGGCGGGAAGGGCCGAGAGGGCGGCCACCAACAACGACGCTGCGGATCGTCGGCTCATGCGGCTTATGTCTTCGGCGCTACCGACCGCGAGCTTAATTCCGGCGAGGCTTCGTGGTATGCCGAGCCCATGAAAGGGATGCGTCACGCGGTCTCGGTGGTTGCATGTGCGGCCGTGTCGGTGTGCGCGCTCGGCGGCACTGGTTGCGCCGGCCTCAAGCTCCAGCTCGTCGACGCCTCGGTGCGCCGCCCGTCGAATGTCGCCGTGTATTTCACCGTCGACACGCGCGGCGGCGAGCCCGTGGCCGACCTCACGCCCCAGGACTTCCGCATCTACGAGGACGGCCAGCCCGTGTCGATCCTCGAGAGCAAGCAGACCATCCTGCAGGAGGAGGTCGCGGCCATTCACTACACACTGCTGCTCGTCGACATGAGCGGCAGCGTCGTCGACTCGGGCGACATGCCGACGCTCATCCAGGCCGCCTCGTCGTTCGCCGACCGCGTGGGTCCGTATCAGAAGGTCGCCGTGTACACGTTCGACGGCAGCCCGCACGTCACCCCGCTCGTCGGCTTCGGCGGGAACGCGCGCGCCGGCGTGAGCGCGCTCGCGACGCGCCGGCCCCGCGATCCGTCGACGAACCTCAACGGCGGCGTCATCGAGGGCGTGCGCGTGCTGACGCAACAGATGGAGCACGCGCCCGTGCCGCTGCGCTTCGGGACGCTCGTCGTATTCACCGACGGCACCGACCGGGCCCACCGCGCAAGCCCCGAGGACGTCGGGCGCGCCCTCGACGGCGCTGGCTTCGAGACCTACGTCATCGGCGTGGGCCAGGAGGTCGATCGCGGCCAGCTCTCGAAGATCGGGCGCTCGGGTACGTTCGCCTCGCAGAACCGCGCCGACGTCCAGAAGGGATTCGACGAGATCGCCGCGCGCATCGAGGCGTCGTCGCGCCGCTATTACCTCTTGTCGTACTGCTCGCCCTCGCGCGCGGGGCAGCACGACGTCGACGTCGAGGCCGTGGCCCACGGGGCCGCCGGTCGCCTGCGCTACCGCTTCGACGCCAATGGATTCGGCCCCACCTGCGACCCGAACCAGAGGCCCGCCTTCGACGTCCGCCACCCGCGGGCCGTCCCGCCCGATCGCGCGACGCCACTGGCGTCGCCGCCGCCTTCGCGCGCGCCGCCACGATCCCCGCCGCCCGCGGCGTCGGGGCCTGCCTGGCAGCCGAAGCGCTAGGGACGCCGTCAGCGCAAGAGCACGTCGGCGAGGGTCGCGACGAAGAAGACGACCGAGACGTAGCCGTTGAGCGTGAAGAAGGCGGCGTCGAGGCGGGACAGATCGCTCGGACGCAGGATGGCGTGCTCGTAGATAAGCAGGGCCGCGACGACGGCCACGCCCAGGAGGTACGGAGCGCCGAGGCCGGCCCGCGGCGCGAGGAAGAGCAGGTCGGCGAGCGTGACGGCGTGGAGGACGGTCGAGATGAGGAGCGCGCCCGCGACGCCGAAGCGGGCCGGGATGGAGTGCAGGCCGGCGTCGCGGTCGAAGTCGCGATCGGCCAGCGCGTAGAGGACGTCGAAGCCGGCGATCCAGGTCGCGACGGCCACCATGAGCAGGCCGGGCACGAGCGTGAAGTCGCCGCGCACGGCGATCCAGGCGCCCGCGGGGCCCGCCGCGATGGCGAGGCCGAGGAAGAGGTGACAGAGGAACGTGAAGCGTTTCGTGAACGAATAGCCGAAGACCAACGCGAGCGCGACGGGCGAGAGCGCGAGGCAGAGCGGACCGAGGAGGGCGGCGGCGGCCACGAAGGCGGCGGCGCTCGCGAGCGTGAGCGCCCAGGCGGCGCGCACCGTGACGGCGCCCGCGGGGAGCTCGCGGCCGGCTGTGCGCGGGTTTCTGGCGTCGATGTCGCGGTCGGCGATGCGATTGAAGCCCATGGCCGCCGTGCGCGCGGCAGCCATGGCGACGATGATGCCCACGACGCGCGCGACCGAGAGGCCGTGGCCGCGCGCCGCGACAGCGGCGGCGGCGAGCGCGAAGGGCAGCGCGAAGATCGTGTGTTGGAACTTGATCATGCGCCCGAACGTCACGAGGGGCGCGAGCGGGCTGCGGGCTTCCGTGGTCATGCGTGGGCCATCCAGCGAAGGCGAGGGTGGGGATCTCGGACGAGGCTCTCGAGGGGCGCGGCGAGATCGGCGACTCCGACGTCGAGCAGGCCGGGCCGGCGGCCGGGCGCGAGGGCGCCGCAGGCGTCGAGGCGCAGCGCGCGCGCGCCGCCCGCCGTGGCCGCCTCGAGCCAGGTCAGCGCCGGTACGGCCGGGAACGCCGCGCACAGCGTCGCGATCTCCGCGAACAGCGAGAGGTCGGGGCTGGACGCGAGGCTGTCGGTGCCGAGCGCGAGCGGGATCCGCCGCGCGAGCAGCTTGGGCACGTCGGGGAGCCGGCCTCCGATGTGCATGTTCGAGCGCGCGCAGACGACGACGGTGGCGCGGGCTGCCTCGACCGCCCAGAGCTCGTTGGCTGGCGTGTGGACCATGTGCACGAGCAGCGGGGGCGCCGGGCCGGCGAAGGCGCCCAGCGCCGCGACGTAGGCGACGGGCGAGGTGCCGGGCACGCGCGCCCGGACGTCGACGCCCATGGCCTCGAGCACGGCGGGCCATCGGCCCGTGCCGTCGCGCAAAAGCGCTATCTCGTCCTCGTCCTCCGCGAGGTGGATGGACGTGGGCAAGCCCGTGCGCGCTGCGGCCGCGAAGATGCGCGAGAGCAGGTCGCGGTCGGCGGAGTAGGGCGCGTGCGGCGCCACGACGTAGCCGAGCCCCGCGGGCCACGGGTGGTGCTTGGAGGCGAGCGCGCGCTCGCGTGCGGCGTCGGCGAGCGCGTCGCCCGTGCGCGCCTCGCGCGAGCCGAGCAGCTCGTGGAAGATCGTGCCGCGCAGTCCTGCGGCCGCGATCCCGGGCAGCGAGGCCAGCGAGTTGCTCACGTCGCCGACGACGGCCGTGCCCAGGCGGACGGCGTCGGCCGCGGCGCCGGCGGCCGCATCTCGCTGGTGCTCGTACGTCTCGTCCTCGGCCGCGCGCACGCAGGCGCCCGTCCAGGCGACGAGGCCCGCGCCGCCAGGCACCTCGCCCACGAGGCCAGACAGTTCGAGGTGCGTGTGCGCGTTGACGAGCCCGGGCAGGAGCGCGCCCTCGGCGCGTTGCTCGGGAGCTTGTGCGAAGCGCCGCCGCAGGTCGGCCCGGGCGCCCACGGCGCGGATCGTGTCGTCGTCGTCGAGCGCCACGGCGCCATCCGGGACCCAGGGCGCGCCGCTCGGCACCAGCGGGACGACGGCGGGAGCGCTCACGAGTCGCATGGGCAATCAGGCGGCGAGCCGCTCGTAGCGCATGTTGCGGCGGCGCGGCTCGAAGCCGGCCTCGCGGATGTAGCGTTCGATGTCCTGGGCGGACAGCTTGAACACGGCCCCCGCCTGCGAGACGACGTTCTCCTCGATCATGGCCGAGCCGAAGTCGTTGCCGCCGAAGCGGAGCGCCACCTGTCCGACCTCCGGACCCATGGTCGGCCACGAGACCTGCAGGCTCGGGAAGTTGTCGAGGTAGAGGCGCGCGAGCGCGAAGATGCGGAGGTAACGCATGGCCGTCGTGTCGTCGTGGAGCTTGAGGCGCGTGCCCTCGGCCTGGAACGGCCAGCAGATGAAGGCCGTGAAGCCGGCCGTCTGGTCTTGTAGCTCGCGCAGGCGCTCGAAGTGATTGACGACGTGGCGCGGCTGCTCGCCGAAGCCGAAGACCATGGTGGCCGTCGTGCGCAGGCCGAGGGCGTGACCCTGCCGCATGACCTCGAGCCAGACGTCGGTCGTGCACTTGAGCGGCGAGATCGCGTAGCGGATCTCGTCGTCGAGGATCTCCGCGCCGCCGCCCGGGATCGAGTCGAGGCCCGCGGCGACGAGGCGCTCGATGACGGCGCGGATGGGCATGCGCTCGAGCTCGGCGATGTAGCGGATCTCCTCGGGAGACAGGCCATGGATCGCGAGCGGGAAGCTCGCCTTCATCCAGCGGAAGAGGTCCTCGTACCAGGCGAGCGGCAAGTTGGGGTTCAGGCCGCCCTGCAGGAGGATCTGAACGCCGCCGAGGTCGACCGTCTCCTGGAGCTTCCGGGCGAGCTCCACGCGCGACAGCACGTAGCCCTCGGTCTTGTGCGTAGGGGGGCGGTAGAAATTGCAGAACTTGCAGCGGGTGACGCAAACGTTCGTGTAGTTGACGTTGCGGTCGATGATGTACGTGACCTGGTTGCCCACGTGCAGCGCGCGGCGGCGAGCGTCGGCGGCGGCGCCGAGCTCGAGCGTCGGCGGCTCGGCGTAGAGGCGCAGCCCGTCCTCGGGCGAGAGGCGCGCGCCCGCGGCGGCGTCGGCGAGGAGCGTGTCGACCGAGTGCGCGCGCGCCGGCTTGAGGGCGGCGGGCGTCGCGCGGCCGTCGAGCCGGGTTCCGCCCGCGCTCGTGACCGCCTGCTCATAGAGGCGCAGGCGCGCGCGCGCACCGAAGAGGCCGCCGGCGTGGCCGCGCTCGAAGAAGGCCGCGACGCCCGACAGCTCCTCGCTGCCGAGGCGGTAGCGGATGTTCTCAGTCAGGTAGCGCTCGTAGAGCGCCGGCGCCCCTGAGCTCGAGCCCATGAGCGGGGCGGCCTCGGCCCAGGCGCGCGCGATCTCGGCGCGGTGGATCATGCCCTCGGAGAGGCTCTGTTGCAGGATGCCGATCTCGTCGGCGCCGAGCGCGTCGGGTCGGCCGGCCCACACCGCGTAGACGAACGGCAGGCCGGTCGTCTCGCGCCATATCTCGCCGAGATCCACGACGTGAGGGTGCCTCTCGGCCGCCGCGAAGCCTGCATCGCCGATGACGAGGGCGC
>DASZFV010000500.1:0-4017 GCA_035939455.1 Polyangia bacterium | reverse complement strand
GCGTTGATGCCGACCGCCGACGTCCCCGCCGCGCCCGTCGCCGAGCTCCCCGCCGTGCCCGTCGCCGAGCTCCCCGCCGCGCCCGCCGCCGAGCTCCCCGCCGCGCCCGTCGCCGAGCTCCCCGCCGCGCCCGCCGCCGAGTCTCCGGCCGCGCCCGTCGCCGAGCTCCCCGCCGCGCCCGTCGCCGAGCTCCCCGCCGCGCCCGTCGCCGAGTCTCCGGCCGCGCCCGTCGCCGAGCTCCCGCCCGCGCCGCTGATCTTGGCGCCCGAGCCGAGACCGCCACACCCCACCGTGAAGGCCACGGCGAGCAATATCTTACGCGCAAATTGAAAGCTACAAGTCATCCTGCCATCCCGGTTTGAATGTAAAGTTTGCCGCGAGGAGATGTAACAGCTGTAACATCTCCGGTAACGGCTGTGTCAACAATCCGGCGAGCCGACCCGACCGGCGAGATGTGCCTCGCTGGGCCTGAGTTTGAGGGCGCTAGGACCCGGCTCATCGTCAAAGAAAGTCTCCGTTAGAAGGTGAATGCCGCGGTGCGGCCGACTGTCAGCGCGGTCGGGCCGATCAGAAGCCGTAGAGCTCGGCGGCGTTGTCGGCGAGGATCCGGGCGCGTGTGCGAGCGTCGGGCGCCCAATCGAGCAGCAGGTCGAGCAGGTCGGCATCGTCGGGCGGAGCGGAGCCGACGGCGGACGGGTGCGGCCAGTTGCTGGCCCACAGAAGGCGTTCGGGCGCGTGGCGCACGAGGGCGCGCGCGAGGCGACCCACGTCGTCGTAGCGCGGCGGGCCCTGCCGCGACGTTTCGTAGGGAGCCGACAGCTTGACCCAGCAGCGGCCCGTGTCCACGAGACGGAGCAGCGCGCGGAAGGATTCGTGCGCGGGCGCCACAGGCTCGAGGAACTTGCCGATGTGGTCGATCACGAAGCGGCCGGGGAGCCGCGCGAGCTGCTCCTCGTGGCGCGGCAGCTCGCGCCCATCGAGCTGGACGTTCGCATGCCAACCGAAGGTGTGTACGCGGGCCGCGAGCTCGTCCATGACGTCGAGACCGAGCGCGCCGCCGTTGAGGGTCATGATCCGGAGCCCACGAATGCCGCCCGCCGTGAGGCGGGCCAGCTCGGCGTCGGCGACTCCGGGGCGAACCACGCCGACGCCGCGGGCGCCACCGCCAATTTCCGCGATGGCCGCGAGCGCGAGGCTATTATCATCGGCGTAGGCGTTGGGCTGAACGACGACGACGCGGGCGAGCCCGAGTCGCCGCTGTACGGCCCGATAGTCGTCCACTGTGAACGTCCCCGGCATGGGCGCGCCGGGCGCGCGCGGCGCGGCCACGTCGTAGAAATGGACATGCGTATCGCAGGCGCCGGGCGGCGCGACGAGGACCGCGCGGCGGGGCGGCGTCATCGGCGCGCGCCTCGCTTGGACACGAGGGCCCGCGATTTGGGGCCCCCCGCCCGTCGGCTTTGGCGGACGGGTAGAACCGGTCCCGCCGGGGTCAATACCTGCTCGATGACGGTGAAGTCGCCACCCTGATAGAGGGCGGCCACCGGGTTGCCGGCGCGTGCGCGCGCGAGCACCTCGGTCGCGAACCGCTCCGAATCGTCTCGCGGCCGGTACCCGAGCCGAGTCGCGTTCGAGTTGTCGTACCAGCTGCGCCGGTTTCCCGAAATTCCATAGACGATCTCAAAGCGGATGTCCTGGTGCTCGACGCCGATCGTGACCAGCTGGGCGAGATCCCGCGGCGAGAGCCAGATCGCGAGGCGCCGCTCGTCGATGGGCGCGCTGTTGACGTTGCCAATGCGCAGGCACAGCACCTCGAGCCCGTACTTGTCCGCGTAGAGGCGGCCCAACGCCTCGCCGAAAACCTTCGACACCCCATAGCGGCTGTCGGGCCTGACGTCGGCGCGCTCGGTGATGACGTGGTCGCGTCGGTGGAAACCCATGGCGTGGTTGCTCGACGCGAACACGAAGCGCCGCACGCCGACGCGCCGCGCCGCCTCGAACACGTTGTAGCAGCCGACGATGTTCGCCTCGAGAATCGCCGGCCACGGACCCTCGACGGCGAACCCGCCCAGGTGGACGATGGCGTCGACGCCTTGGGCGATACGCACGGCCTCGGCGAGGCGCGCGATGTCGGCGCGCACGAACGTCTCGCCGCGCGCGAGGTCGCTCACCGGTCGCCGATCGCTGAGGCGCAGGCGATAGCGGCCCGCCAACTCGCGGCGCAGGTGGCCCGCAACCTCGCCCGCCGCGCCCGTCACGAGGACGAGGGGCCGATTGCGGCGTTGACCGTCGGGGCTCGATCGGGGCAAGACGGGGACACAATAACGAATCATTGTCGCCGCCGCCGCCATGATCGGCAGGGCGTGGCAGGAGCCCGCCCTCGTGCCTGGGCAGTCGCGGTCAGCGAAGCCGAGCTCCCTGCCGCCTCAACTCCCTATGCACGCGCCCGATGTTTACAGCCGCAACCTCGACGTTGTCGTGCACCGACACCGCCGCCGCCACGCCCGCCCCCTGTCCCGTGACCGCGCAACACATCATGCTCCGCACCGAGGCGTGCGAGATCTCATCGCCCGCGATGCATCTCCCCGCGACGAGCAAGTTCTCGGGACCGCCCCGCGGCACCAACGCGCGGTACGGGATCTGATAGTAGCGCCCCGTCGTCGGCAGCACCAACATGCCGTAGCCATCGATGAACTCGGGGAAGATGCCGATCGAGTCGTCGAAGTGCGCCTGGTTCTGCGTGTCCTCGGCCGTCAGCGAATAGATCCCCTCGATCTTCCGCGTGTCCCTGACCCCGATGGTCATGCCGAACGTTCTCAGCCTCGCCTTTTCGAACCCCGGCGCGTAGCAATTCAACGCCTTGATGGCTTGCAGCGCCTGCGCGCGCCCCTCGATCTCCCCCTTCGTCAGGTCCCAGACGTTCGTCCCGTCGTACCCGGTCAGGTGGATCATGTTCAAATACGTCGCCTCGCCGGATTCCGTGATCGTGCTCCACGTGCCGCCGATCGTCTTCAACCCCGGCGGAATGACCGCCGACGCCCGCGCCTTCGCGAACGGCTCTTCCAGGTACGGGCTGAACAGCTCGTCGTCTTTGCCGCCCTTCGCGACGTCCCACTGCAGTCCCCAATCCTTGTACTTTTTCGGGTTGGCGGCCACGTAGTCCAAGAAGCGCGTGCGGTCGACGCCCGCGACCGAGAACATCACTGTCACGGGCAGCATTCGCTCCTTGGGCGTCAGGTGGTACGGCGCGCCCGCGTAGTGCGCAATGTCGGCGTCCCCGGAGGCGTCGACGACCCGCTTCGCGAGGATCGCGCCCGGCCCCGACTTGCTGTGAACGATGACCCCCACGATCGCCTCGCTCTCGACGATGACGTCTGTCGCCACGGCGTGCAGCAGCGGCGTCACGCCCGCCTCGGCGACCAGTTCGTCGGCGACGACCTTGAACATGTCGGCGTTGAGCGCCTCGCTGAGAGACTGCACCTCGCGCGTCGAGGCGCCCATGGCCTTCGCGCGCGCCTCGAACTCCCGGCCAATGCCTTCGCTGTCGACCGTGCCCTCGCGCCGGTACCATGCGATGCTCTCGACGCCAACGACCGTGATGTTGCCGCCCAGGCACCCGAAGCGCTCGACGAGCATCGTGGGCACGCCCGCGCGCGCTGACGCGAGCGCCGCCGCGAGCCCGCCCGGCCCGCTGCCGACGACGAGCACGTCGGTCTCGGCGATGACCGGCACCTCGCGGGCGCTTTGGGTCACGGTCCGCAACGCGGGGCCACACCGGCAGAAAACATAGAGGACGACCAACATGGTGCGCCCACTCACGCGACGGCCCGGCGACGAAATTGGAACGATTCAGCTTCGGCGCATGGGCAACTGTGGGCGAGCGGATCCCTGGGTCCGTCGAGAATCGAGGATAGTCTCCGGAAAATGAATGGTCCACGCGCGTGCCGCTGGCGCGCGCGACCCGGAGCCGAAGAAATCCGTTACCTCGCGCACGCGGGGGCGATGGACGACGTTTTT
>DASZFV010000499.1:0-8199 GCA_035939455.1 Polyangia bacterium | reverse complement strand
CTTCGGGCGCGGCGGCGAAGAGGCCCTCGCGCTCGCCGAGGGCGGCTTCGCCTGCGAGATCGTTCCCGGCGTCTCGTCGGCTGTCGCGGCGCCGGCGCTCGCGGGCATCCCGGTCACGCACCGCGGGATGGCGTCGAGCTTCGCCGTCATCACGGGCCATCACGAGGAGACCTACGCGCCGCTGCTCGCCGCGTTCCCGCCCGGATCCCTCACGCTCGTCGTCATGATGGGCCTGCGGCAGCGCGCGCGCGTCGCCGAGCTGCTCATGGCGCGCGGCTGGGATCGCGCGACGCCGTCCGCGATCGTCGTGGGCGCCGCCACGCCCGAGGCGTGGCACTGGACGGGGGCGCTCCACGGTTTGGGCGCCGCCGAGATCCCGCCCGACGCGCGCGAGGCGCCGGGCCTGCTCGTCGTCGGACAGGTCGTCAGCCTCGCCGGCGCGCTCGGGCTCGAGGCGCGGGCGTCGGCGGGCGGGCGCTCGCTCGCCTAGCCGGCGAATCATGAGCCTCACGGTCGAGAGCCTCAGCAAGCGCTTCACGGCGGGCGGCACGCCGGCCGTGGCGGACGTTTCGTTCACGGCGCCCACGGGCGGCATCACGGCGCTGCTCGGCCCCTCGGGATCCGGCAAGTCCACCGTGCTGCGCATGATCGCCGGGCTCGAGCAGCCCGACGTGGGACGCGTGCTCTTCGACGACCGCGACTGCACGGAGGTGCCTACCCAGGATCGCGGCGTCGGCTTCGTGTTCCAGAGCTACGCCCTCTTCAAGCACATGAACGTCCGGCGCAACATCGCCTTCGGCATGAACGTGCGCAAGGCGCCCAAGGCCGAGGTGCACCGGAAGGTCGACGAGCTCCTCGCGCTCGTGCAGCTCGACGGCCTCGGCGCGCGGTACCCGTCGCAGCTCTCGGGCGGTCAACGCCAGCGCGTCGCGTTCGCGCGCGCCCTGGCGATCGAGCCCAAGCTCCTGCTCCTCGACGAGCCCTTTGGCGCGCTCGACGCCCAGGTGCGGGTCGAGCTGCGCGAGTGGCTGCGGCAATTCCACGACCAGCGCGACATCACGACGCTGCTCGTGACGCACGATCAGGAGGAGGCCATGGAGGTCTCGGACCACGTCGTCGTCATGAACGAGGGGCGGGTCGCGCAGGCCGGCTCGGCGGACGACGTCTACGACCGGCCCGCGAACGCCTTCGTCGCCTCGTTCGTGGGCGGCGCGAACGTGCTGCGCGGACACGTCATGAGCGGCCGCGTCTCCGTCGGCACGATGCCCGTCGGAACGGCGGACGGCATGTCCGCGGCCATCCGGGCCCACGACGGCTCCGCCGTCGGCACCGATGTCTACGTCCGCCCACACGACGTCACGCTCACGAAGGTGGACGGCGAGCCCGCCGTCTCAGCCGCCCGCGTCGAGCGCCTCGTCCGCCTGGGCGCCAAGGTCAAGATCTCACTCAAGCTCGCAGACGGCGCTCTCATGACGGTCGAGATGCCCAAGGTCGAGCTCGAAGCCCTCGCGATCGCCGAGGGCGACCTCGTCATGGCCAGTCTGCGCGACGCCAAGATCTTCGTGGGCGACTACTCGATCTGAACGAAGCTCAATTACACTCGACGGATGATTCACGGCGCGCACGTCATCATCTACAGCAAGGACTCGGACGCGGACCGCGCGTTCTTCCGCGACGTGCTGAGGTACCCGTCGGTCGATGCGGGGCACGGGTGGCTGATCTTCGCGCTACCGCCGGCCGAGGTCGCCGTGCATCCGTCCGATGAGAACGACGTGCACGAGCTCTACCTGATGTGCGACGACGTCCACGAGCTGATCGCCGAGATGAAGAACAAGAACATCGAGTGCTCGCCCGTCGACGAGCAGCGGTGGGGATCAATCACGCGGTTGACGTTGCCGGGCGGCGGGAAGCTCGGCATCTACCAGCCGAGGCACCCGTCGCCGCTGAAGGCCGACGCGAAGTAGCCAAGCCGCGAGCGTTCCGGTCCTCCCAAGGATCTGGCCGTCATTGGACTGGGCCTGCGCCGCTCATCGAAGCGCCAGCGTGCCGGCTTTCCACGCGGCGCACGATCCACAGCTCGGTCCAGGCGTTCCACGCCGGCCGGCGCGCGGCGTTCGGACGAGTCGCGTGCACAGTCTGCGGCGGCCGCTTCAGGCCGCTGCCCGGTCAGCGCGTCCCGAACCACATCTCGCAGCGGCCGCCCGTCAAAGCCGACCCGCCGCCAGCAACGCGAAAATGAGCGCGCCGAGCGCGACGCGGTAGACGACGAAGGGGATCGTCGTGCGCGTGCGCAGGAACTTCAAGAGCCACGCGATGCTGGCGTAGCTGGCGACGACGGCCGCCGCGAGGCCGAGCGCGAGCGTCGCGCCACCCACCTCGTGCGACCTCAAGACCTTCGGCAGCTCGAAGATGCCGGCGGCCGCCACGGCGGGCACGCTCAGCAGGAACGAGAACCGCGCGGCCGCCGGTCGCTCGAGGCCGAGGGCCATGGCCGCGAGCAGCGTGATGCCCGAGCGCGAGACGCCCGGCACGAGGGCGAGGACCTGCGCGCAGCCGATGACGAGAGCGTCCCGCAGCGTGATGTCGTCGAGGACGCGCGTCTTGCGCGACGTCTTCTCGACGACGGCGAGCGCGAGGCCGACGACGATTTGCGCCGCCGCGATGACCCATAGCGCGCGGAACGATCCCTCGATCTTGTGCTTGAGCGCGATGCCGGCCAGGCCCACGGGGATCGTGCCTACGATGATGTAGAGGAGGTGGCGCGCCGCGGGTTCGGTGGGGCGTGAGCGATCGCCGAGCGCGCGCACCGCGGCGCGCGCCATCTCGATCAGGTCCTTCATGAAGTAGCCGATGACCGCCACGAGCGAGCCGAGCTGCAGCACGGCCGTGAAGGCCGCGCCCGGATCGGCCCAGCCGAGCAGCGCCGGCACGACGCGCAGGTGCGCCGTCGACGAGATGGGCAGGAACTCCGTGATGCCCTGAACGATCCCCAAGATGATGGCCTCGATGATGGTCATGTCGAAATCTCTCCCGAAAGCACGCGGTGAATGCGCCCCGCGTCGTCACGCAGGCGCAAGGCGCCGTCGGCGTCGATGCCGAGCGCGACGCCCTCAAGGGGCGCGCCTGGCGTGGTGACGCGGCAGCGCT
This sequence comes from Polyangia bacterium, assembly GCA_035939455.1. Classification (GTDB taxonomy): domain Bacteria; phylum Myxococcota_A; class Polyangia; order Fen-1088; family Fen-1088; genus DASZFV01. The sequence goes on along the minus strand of DASZFV010000499.1, from coordinate 5,052 downwards.
CGCCGAGCGACGCGAAAGGCTGCCACGCCTCGCTCGCCACCGCGGCGCCGCGCGCGCCATAGGCGTCGTAGAGTGGCTCGAAGGATTCGAGCACGGCGGAGAGCACGGCGGCCCGATCGAAGGCTCTCCCGGCTGCGAGCCGCAACGACGTCGCGCGCTCCGCGAGCTCCGCTGGGAAGACGCTGGCGTTGACGTTGAGGCCGAGCCCGACGACGACGTGGCCGACGCGCGCGCCCTCGCTCGACATCTCGGTGAGGAGCCCCGCCACTTTTCGGGTCGCGCCCGCCACGACGAGCTGCACGTCGTTCGGCCATTTGAGCCGCGGCGCGAGCCCGAGGCTCGCGAGCGCTCGCGCAACGGCCGCGCCCGCGAGCAGCGTGAGCGGTGGGATCTCAGCCGCGGGGTGCACGGGGCGCAGCAAGACCGAGAGGTACAGGTTCGCGCCCGCGGGCGAGTGCCACGCGCGCCCCAGGCGCCCGCGGCCCGCCGTCTGCTCCTCGGTCGCGACGACGAGCCCCTCTGGCGCTCCCGTCCGCGCGCGGGCGGCGGCCAGATCGTTCGTCGAAGCGCACGACGCATGCCACTCGTACGCTCGCCCGAGCCAGCGCGTCCCGAGCCGCGCCGCGAGGCGCTCAGGCGTGGGCGCTTCGTCGAGGTCGTCGGCCATCGCGGCACCCTAACACCGCCGGCGGGGCGTGTCGGGGTCGAAGTGTCCGCTACCCGCGCGAGCGATCCGAGGGCGGGGTCCGCGGCGCGAGATCGCCCGCGCTCAGCGGACGAATGTCGCACGAGAAGTCGATCGCGCGCGCCGAGTGCGTGAGCGCGCCGATCGAGATCACGTCGACGCCCGTCTTGCTGATGTCGCGAATGCGATCGAGCGAGACGCCGCCCGACGCCTCGATGACCGTCTTGGGCGCGCGCTCGCGAACGCGCTTGACCGCCTCGGTCATCTCTCGGATCTGGAAGTTGTCGAGCAGGATGACCTCGGCGCCGGCCTCGATGGCCTCGTCGAGCTGCGCGAGATCGTCGACTTCGACGCCCACGCGCAGCACGTGGGGCGCGCCCGCGCGCGCGCGGCGCACCGCCTCGCGCACCGAGCCCACGAGCGCGATGTGGTTGTCCTTGATGAGGACGCCCGACGCCAGATCCGACCGGTGGTTGGCGCCGCCGCCGGTGCGCACGGCGTACTTTTGCAGCGCCCGCACGCCAGGCGTCGTCTTGCGCGTGTCGGCCACGCGCACCTTGGCGCCCTCGCACGCGGCAACGAAGGCCTGCGCGAGCGTCGCGACGCCCGACAGGTGCTGCAGAAAGTTCAAGGCCGTCCGCTCCCCCGCGAGCAGCGCCGGCGCAGGTCCGCGCACGCTCGCGACGAGCGTTCCCTTTGCCACCGGATCGCCGTCCGCGACCTTGGCGCGCACGCGCGTGCGCCAGTCGAAGCGCGTGAAGACCGCCTCCATGAGGCCGAGCCCGCACACGACGCCGCGCTCACCCGCGATGATGTCTGCCTCCGCCTCCTGCGTCTCGTCGATGACGGCCGCGCTCGTGACGTCGCCCCGCCCGACGTCCTCCTCGAGCGCGAGGTCGAGCAGCCGCTGCACGGCCGGGGTGTACCAGGGAGCAGAATAAACACTCACGCGCGCACCTCAATCGGCGGTTGCGACCAATCCTGAACCGGCCAGCCGCGTCTTTTTGCCGCGAGGCGCAGGCGCGGGTCCGGGTTGACGACCACCCGATTCCCCACGCGCTCGAGCATGGGCAGGTCGGTGTACGAGTCGGTGTAGAACCAGCTCTGAGCGAGATCGAGCTCGCGGCGGGCGCCGAGCGCTTCGGCCCAATGAATCTTGCCCGGGCCCACGCAGGCCGGCCCCACGAGCCGCCCCGTGAAGAGATCGCCGTCGACCTCGAAGGTCGTCGACAAGACCTCCTCGATCCCGAGCACCTGCGCCAAAGGCCGCGTCACGTACGTCGGCGATGACGACAGGATGGCCAGCACATGCCCCTCGGAGCGGTGCCGCTCGATTTGCCGCAGCGCGCCAGGAACGACGAGCGGTAGCACCTCGTCCTCGACCCAACGCCGGCAGCGCTCGGCGAACTCGCTCTCCGACTTGCCCCGCATCTGCTCGGCGATGCGCGCGGCAATCACCTGGAGGTCTATCAGGGACAGATGGTATTTCGCCATCCAACCCATGGCCCGGAGGACGCGGAAAAGCGAGATCTCCCCGCGCCGGCGAAGGTCACGGAGGAAGAGCCGCCCCGTGTTGCACGCCACGAGGGTCCGATCCACGTCGAAGAAGGCCCCAATGCGCGACATGCGTCGCATAAGTGTAACGCACAACGCGGGTGTCAGCCCGGACCCATCGCGATTTCCGTCGCTGCCGTCGCTCCCCCCGGTGCCGACGCGACGCGTTATCGTCCATTGACCGCGTGCGGGCGGCGAGGTAGTAACGGAGCCGATCATGCGTTTGACAGGCGGCCTGGACCGGGGGCGGAGGCTCATCGCCCCCCGCGGTGGGCGAACCCGGCCGACCGCGGCCAAGGTCCGAGAGGCCATCTTCAACATCCTCGGGCCGCCGCCGGAAGGTGGCGTCCTCGATCTCTACGCCGGGACGGGAGCGCTCGGGCTCGAGGCGTTGTCGCGCGGGGCGGAGGCCGTCGTCTTCGTCGAGCGTGAGCACGCGCCGCTCGCGGCGCTCCGCCGCAACGTCAAGGAGCTCGGCGTCGAGGATCGCGTGACCATCCTGGGCGCCGACGTGTGCACGGGGTTACGCCGCCTGGCCGCGAACGGGCAGGGGCGCTTCTCGTGGGTCTTCCTCGATCCGCCTTACGTCAAGGAGACCGAGGGGGTGCTCGCAGAGCTCTCGGGTAGCGGCCTCCTCACGCCGTGCGCCGTCGTCGTGCTCGAGCACGATCGGCGCCACCGGCCGCCCGAGTCCGTGGGCAACCTCTTCCTGACCGACCGTCGGCAGTACGGCGACACCGAGCTGTCATTTTTCCGGGCCTCCGGCTCGTAGCCGTTCGGAGGCGGAGGACGTCGTGAGGTTGGCGGTCTACCCGGGCACGTTCGACCCGATCACGAACGGCCACGCCGACATCGTGCGCCGCTCGCTCGGCTTCATCGATCAGGTCGTCGTCGCGCTCGCAGAGAACGTCCGCAAGGCGCCGCTCTTCACGATCGACGAGCGGCGCGCCATGATCCTCGACGCGCTCGGCCGCGACGCGCGCGTCGAGGTCGACGCCTTCTCGGGCCTCCTCGTCGATTACTGCCAGCGCCGTGGCGCGCGCATCATCATCCGCGGCCTGCGGGCGCTCGCCGACTTCGAGTACGAGTTCCAGTTCGCCCACATGAACCGGCACCTCGCGCCCGAGGTCGAGACGATGTTTCTCATGACCAGCGAGGAGAGCTTTTATGTATCCTCGTCGCTCGTGAAGGAAGTGGCGCTCATGGGCGGAGACGTCACGCGCATGGTTCCACCCGCCGTCGTGAAAGCCCTCGCCGCCAAACGCAAACAAGGAGTCGCTCCGTGAAGCTCGCCCGCAGGTTGTCCGTGATCGAACCGTCTCCGACCCTGGCCGTCTCTGCGAAGGCGGCGAAGCTCAAGGCCCAGGGCATCGACGTCGTCAGCTTCGGCGCGGGCGAGCCCGACTTCGACACGCCAGCTCATATCAAGGAGGCCGCCAAGAGGGCCCTCGACGCGGGCGCGACCAAGTACACGCTCGTCGAGGGCACGGTGCCGCTGCGCAAGGCGGTCGCGAAGTGGATCGGCGACGCGCACGGCATCGCCATCGATCCCTCTGAGGTCATTGTCTCGTCGGGCGCAAAGCAGTCGATCTTCAACGTCGTGCACGCGCTCATCGACGAGGGCGATGAGGTCATCATCCCGACGCCCGCCTGGGTGAGCTACAACGACATCGTCAAGATGGCGGGCGGCAAGCCCGTCAACGTGCCCACGAAGGCCGAGGAGAACTTCCAGGTCCGCCCCGAAGACGTCGCCAAGGCCATCACGCCGCGCACACGCATGATCCTTGTGTGCTCGCCGTCGAACCCGACGGGCGCGATCTACGACGAGGCAACGCTGCGGGCGCTCGCGAAGCTCGCCGTCGACAAAGACGTCTGGCTGCTCACCGACGACATCTACCGCACGCTCATCTACGGCGACGGAAAGTTCTTCCAGCCGGCTACGATCAGCCCCGAGACGCGCGCGCACACCATCATCATCGACGGCGTCTCGAAGGCCTTCGCGATGACCGGCTGGCGCGTGGGCTTCACGGTGGCGCCCAAGCCCGTCGTCGAGGCCATGGCGACGATCCAGGGCCAGTCGACGACGCACGCCGCCTCGGTGGCCCAGGCCGCCGCGCAGGCCGCCCTCGAGGGCCCGACCGACGAGCTCGAGAAGATGCGCCTCGAGTTCGACAAGCGCCGCAAGGTCATGGTGTCGCGCCTGCGCGAGATCGCGGGCGTCAAGTGCGTAGAACCCAAGGGCGCGTTCTACGCCTTCCCGGACCTCTCGGCGTTCGTCGGCAAAAAGACGCCCGAGGGCAAGACCATCGAGAACGACGTGCAGCTCTGCGAGTGGCTCATCGACGCCGCCAAGGTCGCCGTCGTCATGGGCTCCGCCTTCCACGCCCCGGGCTTCGTCCGCCTCTCCTATGCCACCTCGATGAAGAACGTCGAGGAAGGCGTGCGCCGCATGGCGGAGTGGTTGCCGAAGCTCACCTGAGCCGCACCCGTCGCGGGCCGATCGGACGTCGCGACCGGTCGCTCGTTTCAGACGCGCGGCAACGGCTTCGGGGCGGCACGCTCGCCGGGCGCCAGCGTGTCGTTCCTTTAGAACTAGAACTGCGTCACGACGCGCTTGCGGCGTAGCTTCTCGACGAGCGTCGTGCGGTTCAAGCCGAGGAGCTCGGCGGCGCGGTTCTTGTTGCCGCCCGTGCGCTCGAGCGCCTCGCCGATCATGCGGTCCTCGACGGCCTCGAGCATGGCGCGCAGATCGGTCCCGTCCTTCGGCAGCTCCGGGATCTCGGTGCCCGTCGTGGGCGTGGGGCGCGGCGTCC
>DASZFV010000498.1:0-1731 GCA_035939455.1 Polyangia bacterium | reverse complement strand
ACACGCTCGGCAATGATGAACGCGTAGCAGCTCAATGCGACGGAGATATGGTGGTTCCAGCCGGGGAGGGGTGCATGCGCGAAGTACAGTGGCGGAGCCCGTCATCGAGCCGCGCGCAGATCGCTTCGGGGCAAGGCGAGGCAGCGCACGCGACGGCAGGGCAATCAACATTCGATGCGCAGGTGTCATGCGCGGCGGCGCCGTCGCTTCCGGTCGCGCCCGCGGCGCCGACGCCCGCCTCGCTGGCCTCACCCGCCGCGCCCGTGCTGCCCCCGAATTCGAGTGGCCGGTTGCCGCAGCCCAGCGCCAACGCAAGGACGGCCGCCAGTCCAAGTTCCGCCCGTCCGACCACTCGTTGACTCTACGGTAGGCACGGCGCGAGCGCCGCTAGGAATCCGAGGCTTAAAGGAGGGCTTCCGGTCTGCAGACCCCGACCGCCTCCCGCCGCGAACGCACTGTTCGCGCGGTCGACAATCCGCGGTGACCATGCAGCGGCCGTGCGTGAGCTGGCAACGACCCGGCGTCGTGCGTCCCCGTCCGAAGAGTGTGCCCGCGCAGCTCATCCCCTCGGGGCACGAATAGAGGCAGCGGTCACCGGGAGAATGCGGATCGATGTGCTGGGAGGCACAGCCGAGGGCCGTCGCCAGCGCGAGCATCCTGGCAACCTTGGTGGCAATCCTCGCGCGCGGCGAGCTCATGGCGGCGAAGGCGCGGGCCCGCATCGACGCCCAGCTCCCGCTGCTCGCCAAGGTCCGCGTCGCGACCCACGTCGTGGACAACGACGGCCACCTCGAGTCGACGAAGGAACAGGTCGAGCGGCTGGTCGCGTCGCTCAAGTAGCTCAGGCGCGCCGCGCGGCCTTGAACACCCGGTAGAGGAGAAAGAGGCTCGGCGCGAGCACGGGCGCGCCCACCGCGAGCGCGCCGATCAGCAGCGCGCGCGTCTGGGGGTTGGCGGCGGACGACGCGAGCGTCACGTCCGGGACGACGAGGAAGGGGTACTGGCTCGCGGCCCACCCGAGGAGGATGAGGACGGTCTGCGCAACGGCGGCTGCCCGCGCGGCGCGGTAGCGGCGGCGCGCGAGCGCCGCGAGCGCGGCGACAGCGGCGAGGCCCGTCGCGAGGTGGAACGGCCAGCGCCAGGCGCGCATCGCGAGCGCCTCGTGCACGAGCGGCGCGCCGTCGCCGGCGAGCAGCAGCGCGGCGAGCGCCGCGGCGCCGACGACGACGCCCGCGGCGAGCGCCCGGCGGCGGAAGTCCTCGGCCAGCTCGGGCTCGGCGAGCTCGCATTCGACCGTCAGGTAGGTCGCGGCGAGGAAAGCGCACAGCGCGAGCGCGAAGAGGGCGAGCGCGAGCGAGAACGGCGTGAGCCACGGCGCGAAGAACCCGCTCGTCACGAGGCCGTCGCGCCCGACGCGGATGCGCCCCGAAGCGAGCGCGCCCACGGCCATGCCGAGCAGCAGCGGCGACACCGTGCTCGCGCTCGAGAACAGGCGGCCCCAGCTCCGCTGGGCGACGTCACTCGTCGCGTCGAAGCCGCGGAACGCGAAGGCGGCGCCGCGCAGGACAACGCCCACGAGGAACAGCGTGAGCGGCACGTGCAGCGCGACCGAGATGACGGCGAAGGCGCGCGGGAAGCCCGAGAACAGGAGGACGACAACGAGGATGAGCCAGACGTGGTTCGCCTCCCACACCGGACCGATCGCGTGGGCGACGGCCAAGCGCTGGCGCC
>DASZFV010000497.1:0-13508 GCA_035939455.1 Polyangia bacterium | reverse complement strand
CCGCACTTGAAGGACGACAGGTCGAGCACGACGACGTTCGGGTGATGGGCGGCGAACTTCGCGGCCCACACCTTCTGGGCCGAGTTCGAGGAGTAGTTCTCGGGCCAGACGTCGCCGATCTCGAGGGGCGTCGTGATGCGTCCCGCGACGAGGTCGTCCTTGAAGTACCGCGCGAGGTACTGCTCGTCCTTCGGGATCGAGCGGATGGAGAGCACCGGGTAGCCGAGGACCTGGAACTCCTCGGGGATGGCGTGGTTGAGGCCGGGATCGAGGTGGTACGGACGTCCGATCATGAGCAGGGCGATGCGATCGTCCTTCTCGATGGCGTCGAGGACGGCGCGGCCCTTCCCCTGCATGTCGACGTCGAGCTTCTCCATGGCCTTCCAGGCCTCGTCGCAGGCGAAGTCGCTCTCGTCCTCGGTGACCTCGAGCGGCCCCTTGAAGGTCTCGAACAGCTGCCTCCGCAGCAAGACGGGCTCGATCATCGAGCACGCCGGATCGAGGTAGGTGATCCCGCGCTGCGCGAAGAAGTTCACCTCCTTGGTGAACGCCGCCTTGAGGACGTTGGGCGCGCCCGCGACGATGGGGCAGGAGGTGTAGTCCATGGCCTTCTTCACGAACGACGGTACGTGCGTCAGCGTCGGGAAGAAGATGTACTTGAGCGGCCGCTCGGGGGTGTGGTGGTGGAAGAGCAGGTTGTGGATGTGCGCCTGCCCGACCTTCGACGGGTAGCAAGGGTCGATCGACCCGTACTTGCCGCCCTCCGTCCACAGCTCCTCGGTCGTGTCGTCGGAGAAGACGACGTGGTGCTTCTGGATCCCGAGCGTCTCGAAGTACGTGCGCCAGAACGGCGCCGTCGACCAGATGTTGAGGACCTTGGGGATCCCGATCCGGATTCGCTTCCGGCGCTCCGCGGCCTCGGCCGTCGACCGCTCGAAGCTCCGCTCGACCTGCGTGCGCCGCACGCCCATGAGCGTGCGGGTGACCTCGACGTCCATCTTTTTCGCGCCGTGCGCGGGAACGGGGGCCGGGTCGTAGAAATGGCGAAAGAGCATCTTCGCCTCGCTGTCGACGAGGTTCGGATACTTCTTCATGAGCTTCTTGCGGTCCGCCGACAGCGCGAGCATCGCCTCTTCGGACTCGACGGTGCCCTTCTCGCAAGAGAAACCACTGATGTAGCGGGCCGTGTCGCCCGCGGGCGTCACGGTGTCGATGAACGTGCGCGCGCACAGGTTCGGGCAGAAGTGGCAGCGCGTCTCCTCGTCGTTCTTCGCGGTGTACTCGATGCCGATCGCCGAATCGAGACCGACGAAGGTCGAGGTCCCGCGCCGCTTGACGACGCGCAGGGTCTCGAAGGCCGCGCCGATGGCGCCCGCCTCGCCGCAATGCGGGTGCACGTAGACCTCGGCGCCGGGCACGCGCTCCTTGATGTAGTCGACCTGCGCCTTGACGGCCGCGAGGTTGTACTGCGTGCCGCCCTGCAGGACGTACCTTTTGCCGAGCGCGGCCATCCTCGGGATCTGCACGACGTACTGCCAGACATTCTTGGGCAGCACCTGCGCGAGGCCCGCGAGCAGCTCCTCGCGCGAGTAGCCCTCCTTCTGGAAGTTCACGCGGTCGCTGTCGAGGAAGACGGCGCAGCCGTAGCTGAACTTGGGCGACAGCTCGGCGCCGAACGCCACGTCGGCGTAGTCGGTGATCTTGACGCCGAACTGGTCGGCCATTGCTTGCAACAGCATGCCGTTGCCCGCCGAGCACTGGTTGGACAGGCGGAAGTTCTTGATGTCGCCATTCTGCATGAACAGGACCTTGATGTCCTGCCCGCCGATGTCGCACACGACGTCGACGTCGCCGAAGTAGGTCGTGGCCGACATCATGTGCGCCACGGTCTCGACGATGTTGACGTCGGACTTCACGGTCTTCTCGAGCACGTCGGCGGCGTAGCCCGTCGCGCCGAAGCCCAGCACCTCGAGCGTGCAGCCCTGATCGCTGACCCACTGGCGCAGGCGTCCGAGGATCTCCTTGGCGTCCTGGATGGGGTTGCCCTTCGAGAGCTGGTACTCCTTCTTGAGGATCGTCTTCTGCTCGTCGACGAGCACGGCCTTCGACGAGGTCGACCCGCCGTCCATGCCGATGACGGCGCGCACCGTCGTGCCGGGCGTGAGCGTCGCGGGCACGAACTTCGGGATGCGGTACTGCTCGCGGAAGGCCTCGAGCTCGTCGCTCGTGCGCGCGAGCGCCGGCCCCGCCGTGTCCCCGAGCTTCGACTTGCGCCCGCCCGCGATGAAGGCGTTCAGATCGTCGAGGCCGCTGTAGCGCCCCACCGACGCCTCCTCGTGCAGCCCGTAGATGACGGCGCCGAAGGCGGCGTAGTACTGGGCGTTCTCGGGCACGAGGATGAGCTCCTCGATGGGCACGTCCTTCGGATAGTCGTAGCCGCGATCAGACCACGTCTGCGGGATGCGCTTGCGCCAGCATTCCTGCAAGAAAGGCAGGTATGCATTGGGCCCGCCGAGGAGCAGCACCTTGTGGCGGAGCGTGTTTCCGCGCGTAAGCACCGACAGGTTCTGCATGACGATGGCGTCGGCCAGTGAGCACATGATCTCGGGCGACGGGATCGACGCCTTCACGAGGTTGACGATGTCCGTCTCGGCGAACACGCCGCACTTGGCGGCCACGTGGTGAAGCTTGCTGTCGTCGAAGTGCAGGGCCGCCGACTCCTCGGACGGCATGCCCACCTTCAAGAAGCACTTGTCGATCGTCGCGCCCGTGCCGGACGCGCACTTGTCGTTCATCGAGGCGATGGCGGTCTTGCCCGTGGACCTGCCGTTCTCGTCCTTGGCCTCTTTGAAGATGATGATCTTCGCGTCCTGCCCACCGAGCTCGACGACCGAGCCGACGTCCGGGTGGAGCCTCTCGACGGCCAGCGTGACGGCGTTGACCTCCTGCACGAACTTCGAGCCGATCGGCGCCGCGAGCGGCCCCGCGCCCGAGCCCGTGATGAAGCTGCGGATCGATCCGGGCGGCAGCGCGGGGAAGTCGCGCCCGATCTGCACGAGCAGCTCCAGCACCTTCTCGGCCTGCTTGGTCTGGTGGCGCTGATAGTCCGACCAGAGGATCTCTTTTGTTTCGGGGTCGACGACCACGGCCTTGACCGTGGTCGAGCCGACGTCGATACCAAAGACGACCGGGGTGGTGCGGAGGTCTGGGTAGGTTCGTGACAAGTGGGTTCGAAGGTAGGGCCCGCCGTCGTCGCTGTCAATGTGCAGAATCCGGAGGTGACGATGTCGGTTGCGCTCCACGCGGAGCCGTGCAAGCGATGTTGCCGGCTCGTCAATGGCCCGCACCGATTCCTTGCCGGCTCTCGGTCTCGTCAGAGCGTTCGTGAAGCTCGGGCGGCCGATCTTTCTCGGCGGCGGCTTCGTGATGTACGCGCTCGGCGCCGCGCTCGCGGCGTACGCCGGCGTCGTCGTCGATTGGCCCCGCTACGCGTGGGGCCAGCTCGTGGTGACGGCGATCCAGCTCGCGACGCACTACTCGAACGACTACTTCGACGTCGCGGCCGACAAGGCGAACGAGACGCCCACGCGCTGGTCGGGCGGCAGCCGCGTGCTCGTCGACGGCGGGCTCCCGCGCTGGGTCGCGCTCGCCACGGCGCTCGCGCTCACGGCCGTGGCGCTCGGTGCGACCGCGCGCTTCGCGACGGGGCCGTTCCCGCGCTCGGTCGCGCCCGCCGTGTTGCTCATGATCGCGCTGTCGTGGGCGTACAGTGCGCCGCCGCTGCGCCTCTGCGCCCACGGTCTCGGCGAGCTCACGACCGCCGTCATGGTGACGTTCCTCGTGCCGTGGCTCGCGTTCGTCCTGCAGATGGGCACGACGTGGCGGCTCTTGCCGCTCGCCGCGCTGCCCCTGTGCGCGTTTCAATTCGTCATGCTGCTCGCCATCGAATTCCCCGACGCCGCGGGCGACGCCGCCACCGGCAAGCACACCCTCGTCGTGCTCCTCGGCGGCGCCTGGGCCGCGCGCCTTTATGTTGCCGTCGTTTCGGCGGCGTATCTGACGCTGCCGTTGTGGGTCTCGTTCGGCCTGCCTCCCCGCCTCGCCATCGCCGCGTCCACGACGTCGCCGCTCGCGGCCTGGCAGGTCATCCGCGTGGCCGGGGGCGCCTGGCGCGAGCGCGATCGCTGGGAGAGCCTCGCCTTCTGGTCCGTCGCGCTGTTGATCGCGACCGCGGGCATCGAGCTCGCAGCGGCCCTCACGGCCGAGCTGCGCTGACGCCTGTCGCAGACGACGAACGCGCCACTCGTCCGAGCGGTTGGACATATCGAAGCGCAACGGTCACGGTCTTGGGGACATCGAGGGCGCGATCGTAGTCGTGCGCGGACATCGGGCGATCCGCGATATCGATCTGGCCGCCATGAGGCGCAAGGGATGCATGACGGTCAGACGGTCCCCCGGGGCGCTTTGTTCATGTCGTCCAAGAAACGCCGGATGGCCTCGAGGGCCGAGATCTCCACGTCTTTTTGCAGTGCCGGCGTGTGCTTGACGCTCGGCAGCTCGAGAGAGTGGTTGGCGTCCTGCACGCTGTAGAGCCAGTTCGGGGCCGTCATGCGCGCGCGCACGTCCTCGAGCCTCGGGATTGGGCAGAGCGAGTCGTGCGTGCCCTGCAGGAACAGGATCGGCGTCCGGAGCGCGACGAGGACCTCGTCGCGCATGGCGCCGCTCGATCCGGAGACGAGCGGGTAACCGATGCAGATGAGCCCGTCTACCGGCTCCTCGAGGGAGAGGTGGCAGCCCACGCGCGAGCCCATGGACTTTCCCGCGAGGAAGACGGGCGCGCCTCCGGCTTCCGCGCGCATCTTCGCGAGGGCCTCGCGGTGCGCGGCGACGAGGGCCGGCATGCGGTCGGGCATCTTGCGGCGCGCCTGCATGTACGGGTAGTCGAACGACGTCACCTCGCCGATCGTGCGCAGGTAGTCGCGCCAACGCCGCATCCAGGGTGACGAGGACGGGGCCCCCGCGCCGGGCGCGAAGAGGAACCATGGCCGGGCCATGGGCGGCACTATATCCCGGCCGCGACTCCCAGCAGGCGACGCATGAGGCGGGGCCAGGCGCGCATGAGACGCAGCGTGCCGCGCGCGAGCGTCGGACGCTTCACGAGGGCGAGCAGGCTGTCCGTGAGGAGGGCGGGCGCGCCCAGGAGGCGGCGGCGCTCGGCGTCGAAGTGGCGCAACCAGACGTCGCCGTCGGCGAGCGCGCGCGGCACGAGCGCCGCGAGCCGCTCGGCGGTGACGAGCGCGTGCGCGAGGCCGCCCGCCGTGAGCGGATCGGTGGCGCGCGCGGCGTCGCCGAGCAGCACGGCGCCCGGCGCGAAGCCGGCGCGCGCGCGGCCCGCGACGGTCGCGCGCCCGGCCACGTCGGTCAGCGGCTCGGCGCCGTCGAGCAGCGCGGCGAGGTGCGGCGTCTCGGCGATCCAGCGCGCGAGCGCGGCGCGTGGCTGGCCGCCGAGCTCCGGTCCGCGGCAGAGGGCGGCCACGAGCAGCTCGCCGTCGGGCAGCGGGGCGGCGTAGAGCTCGTGCCCGGCGGCCACGAAGATCTCGAGGTGCTCGGGCGGCGTCTGGCCTGCCGCGAGGCGGAAGTGCGCGCGCATGCCCATGCGCGTCGCGCGGCCGGTCCGCCCGTCGAGGCCGAGCGAGCGGCGCACGCGCGAGCCGAGGCCATCGGCGCCGACGACGAGGCCCCCGCGCCGCAGGTCTCCGCCCACGCGGAGGCCGACGGCGCGCCCGCCCTCGACGGCGGCGCCTTCGACGGACGCGTCTTCGAAGACGCGCACGCCGGGCGTGGCGCGCGCCGCCGCGACGAGCGTCTCATCGAGGCGCAGGCGACGTTGCGCGAGCATCGTCGCCGGGGCGCCATCGACGTCCGGAAAGGCGCTCTCGGCCGAGAGCCCGAACCCGTGGTAGCGGACGCCCGCGACGCGACGACCGCCGACCGCCTCGCGCAGGCCGAGCCGCTCGAGCACAGCCACGCCCGAGGGCATGAGGCCCTCGCCGCACGGCTTCTCGCGCGGGAAGCGGTGCGCGTCGTAGACCTCGACCGACAGGCCAGCGCGCCCCAACATGATCGCGAGGGTCGCGCCCGCGGGGCCCGCACCCGCGATCAGGACGTCGGCCACGTGGCGGCCCGCGCGCGCGCGCGCCCGAGGCGTGGAACGAAGCGCGGCTTTCTGCCCATGGCGTCCCGGTAGGCAGCGTCGGCGGCGAGCACGGCCTCCTCGGCGGCGACGCGGCGCCGCAGCACGACGGCGTGCAGGGCGCCGCCCACGAGCGCCGTCACCCACGCGCCATGGACGAGCGGCAGCGCGAGCAGCTCGACGAACACGGCGACGTAGTTCGGGTGGCGAACGAACCGGTACGGGCCCGCCGAAACGACGCCGAGCGCGAGCGAGCCCACGACGCGCACGTTCCAGTGCGGGCCCAGCGTCGCGATCACCCACCAGCGCAGACCGTTGGCGAGCGCGAAGGCCACGAGGGCCGGAACGCCGACCGCGGGCGTGAACGGTCGATGGAGCCAGACGACCTCGAGCGCGCTCGCCACGAGGACGCCCGCGTGCAGCGCCACCATCGCGGGGAAGCCCGGGTCGGCCGCGGGCCACGCGCCCCTCGCCGCGAGGGCGCGCTGGTGACGGCGAGACAGGCGCACCTCGAGCAAGCGGCCGAGGCCTACGGCCGCCAGCAGCACGAGGAACGCGACGCTCGACGCTGGCATGGTCAGGCGGCCTCGAGGAGCAGCAAATCGACCGCGAGCCCAGGCCCGAAGGCCGCGAGCAGGCCGCGGGCGCCCGTCGCGGGCGGCCGCCCGGCGAGGTGGCGGTCGAGCACGAACAGCACGGAGGCGCTCGATTGATTGCCGAAGTCGCGCAGGATTTCCCACGACGTTTGTGTGTCTTCGCGCGTGAGGCGCAGCTCCTCCTCGACGACGCCCAGGATCCTCCGGCCGCCCGGGTGCAGCACGAAGAAGGACAGATCGTCGCGGGCGAGGCCGCGGCGGCTCGCGAGAACGCGCGCGAGCGCCGCGATCTCCGTCTTGAGCAGCGCCGGCACGTCTTTCGACAGGATCGAGTGGAAGCCGTCGTCGCGCAGCTCGAAGCCGAGCGCGCCCGTCGTGCCGGGGAAGATGTGGGAGAGCGTCTCGAGGATGCGCAGCCTCGGCGCCTTGCCGGCGCGCGTCTCCGCGCCGGCGCCCGCGAGCACGGCCGCGGCGGCGCCGTCGCCGAAGAGCGCCATCGACACCAGATTCGCGGGCGACAGGTCGTGGCGCTGCAGGCTCAGGCTCGGCAGCTCGACGGCGACGACGAGGACGCGCGCCGCCGGGAACCCGAGCAGGAAGTCGTGCGCGCGCCCGAGCGCCGCCGCGCCGCCCGCGCAGCCGAGCTCCGTGAGCGGCAGGCGGCGCACGTCGCGGCGGAATCCGAGCTCGGGGACGAGGTAGGCGTCGAGCGACGGAATCAGGATGCCCGTGCACGACACCGTGACGAGCAGATCGATCTCCTCGGCGCGAACGCCGGCCCGCGCGAGGGCGTCCGCCGCGACCTCGCGCCCGAGCGCGATGGCGTGCGTGCGGTAGAGCGACGAGCTCTCGCCGAGCGCGCGCGGCCGTCCGAAGTCGCCGATGGGGTAGACGCTGTGTCGGCGCTCGACGGCCGTGTGATCGAACAGCGAGAGCGCCGCCTCGAGGCGCCGCGCCGGCAGCGGCAGGAGGGCGCGTAGGCGATCCTTGACCTCTTCCTGCGTCGCGGAGTGCCGCGGCACGGCCGTCGCTGTGGCGACGATGAAAGGGTCGGTCTCCATGCCGCTGAACCTGTGCCCGCGCCGACCATCGCACAAGCGGACCGCGGAACCTAGGCCGCCGGTTGGGGGTTATCTCCGTAGCGGCGATCCGATACAGTCCGTTTGCCATGTCCCAGCAAGAAGAGCTCGTCGGCCTCGGGAAGCGCTTGCTTCTCAACAACTACCGCCAGGCGTCGATCGTCATGACGCGGGGCGAGGGATGCGTGCTCTGGGACGTCTCCGGCCGTCGCTATCTCGACATGACGGCCGGCGTGGCCGTGTGTGTCCTCGGTCACGGTGACGCCGGCCTGGCCGACGCCATCGGGACGCAGGCGCGCCGCCTCGTTCACGCCTCCAACCTCTACTATCTGGAGAACCAGCTCCTCCTCGCCGAGGCGCTGTCGCGCCGCGCGTTCAAGGGGCGCGCCTTTTTCTGCAACTCGGGCACGGAGGCCAACGAGGCCGCGCTCAAGCTCGCGCGCCGCTATCAGGTCGTCACGCGCGGCCAGCCGGGGCGCGTCGAGCTCATCGCGTTCGAGAACAGCTTTCACGGTCGCACGATGGGCGCGCTCGCCGTCACGGGTCAGCCGAAGTACCGCGGGGGCTTCGGCCCGCTCGTCGAGCCCGTGCGCTTCCTGCCGTTTGGCGATGCGTCGGTGTTGCGCGGCGCAATCACCGACAAGGCGTGCGCCGTCATCGTCGAGCCCATCCAGGCCGAGGGCGGCATCGTGCTGCCGCCGCCGGGCTATCTGCAAGAATTGCGACGCCTCTGCAGCGAGACCGGCACCGTGCTGATCTTCGACGAGGTCCAGACCGGCGTGGGCCGCACGGGGACCTTCTACGCCTTCGAGAACGAAGGCGTTGTGCCTGACGTCGTGACGCTCGCCAAGGGCCTGGGCGGCGGCGTGCCCATCGGCGCCATGCTGGCGAACGAGGAGGTCGGGCGCGGGTTCGAGCCGGGCACCCACGCCTCGACGTTCGGCGGCAACCCGCTCGCGACGGCGGCGGCCCTCTACGTGCAACACACGCTCGACGCGGGCGGCCTGCTCGAGCGCTGCCGCGACGTGGGCGCGCACCTCGGCTCGGCGCTGCTGCGCCTCGCCGAGCGCCGCAAGCCGCGCACGCGTGGCGCGCGCGGGCGGGGCCTGCTCCAAGGCCTCGTGCTCGACGGCGAGGCGGCCCCCGTCGTGGCGCGCGCGGCCGCGCGCGGGCTGCTCGTCTCCGCCGCGGGCGGCAACGTCCTGCGCTTCGCGCCGCCGCTCATCGCCACCAAGGCCCAGATCGACGAGGCCGTGCAGCTCCTCGACGCGGCGCTCGCAGACTGACGAGGGCTCATGGACGCGCGCAAGGACTTCCTCAGCTTCTGGGACCTGCCCGACGGCGGCATCGAGGCGCTAATCGTGCGTGCCGAGGAGTTCCGGCTCCTGCGGCAGCTGCGCGAGCCGCACGCCACGCGCCCGGGCCGCATCCTCGGCATGGTCTTCGAGAAGGCCTCGACGCGCACGCGCGCGAGCTTCGAGATCGCCATGTTCGAGCTCGGGGGGCACGCGCTCTACCTCGGCACGCAGGGGTCGCAGCTCGGGCGCGGCGAGCCCATCCGCGACACGGCCCGCGTGCTCTCGGGCTACTGCCACGGGATCATGGTGCGCACGTTCGGCCAGGACCGGGCCGCCGAGATGGCGCAATACGCGCGCGTGCCCGTCATCAATGGCCTCACCGACCTGCTGCACCCTTGTCAGGTCCTGGCGGACCTCCAGACCGTCGCGCAGCGCTTCCGCGATCGGGGCGACGTGGGCCAGGCGCTGCGGTCCGTGAAGTACGCCTGGATCGGCGACGGCAACAACATGGCGAACTCGTGGATCGAGGCCGCCGGCATTCTGGGCCTCGACCTCGCGCTCGCTTGCCCGCCCGGGTTCGAGCCCGACGCGAGCATCTACGACCGCGCGCGCGCCACGGAGCGGGGCCGCATCACGATCCTGCGCGACCCGGCCGCCGCCATCGCCGGCCGGCACGTCGTCTCGACGGACGTGTTCGCGTCGATGGGCCAGGAGAGCGAGGCCGATTCGCGCCGCCGGGCCTTCGAGGGCTACTGCATCGACGCCGCGCTCATGGCCCGCGCGGCCCCCGACGCCGTCGTGCTCCACTGTCTGCCCGCCCATCGCGACGAGGAGATCACCGACGACGTCATCGAGGGCCCGCAGAGCGTGGTCTGGCAGCAGGCGGAGAACCGCCTGCACGCCCAGAAGGCCTTGCTCGAGACCCTCATCCCCTGAAGGCCATTGTCAGGCCGCGCACGGTCTCAAGGACGGGTGTCAGACTGCCGACAGGAGGGAAACGCCATCGGGGATCGAGATGGCGCGAGATGAGGCGATCGAGATGAAAGACGCGCGCGAGGACAGCGCCCCATCGGACGACGACCTGGTGGAGGAGATCGACCTGACGCCCGCCTCGAACCGCACCGCGACGACGCGCGCGGCGCTGCGCGACGACGCGCACGCGCGGACGACGCAGGACCACTCGGGGCGTGTCGACACCCTGCGCACGGCGGAGATCAACGTCGAGCGCGATCGCCGCGATACGCTGATCTCGCCCATCTCGGCGCTGATCGCCGAGTCGATGACCGACATCTCCGAGCTCGCCGCGGGCCGCGATCCGGCGGCTCCTCGCCCCGAGGGCAACGAGCTGACCCGCCGCGTGGGCGACTCGGATCGCCAGCCTACGCCGAGAGAGCGCAGCCGGGGCTACGCGGTCGAGGTGTCGGGCGATCCCAACGCCCGCGCCCGCACGCGCGCGGCGCACCTCATCGATCAAGCGCGCGCGCTGCTGGAATCGGGCGCGCTCGCCGGCGCGGTGGTCGCCGCCGAGCAGGCGCTCGACGAGGCCGAGCGCGCGGCGGCGCCCGGCATCGCGGAGGTCATCGAGCCGGCGCGCGCTCTCTTCACCCAGGTCTTCTCGACGTTCGTCGGCTCGCTCGACGAGGTTCCCGTCATGGCCAAGCGCATGCAGGACATCTCGCCCCTGGCCCTCGACGACCGGCGGCGCGCCTTTCTGGCCCAGGTCGACGGCGCGCGCTCGCTCGCGCAGATCCTCGACGCCACGCGCCTGCACGCGATCGACGGCCTGCGCATCGCCGCCTCTCTGCTGCGCGCCGGCATCATTCGCGTGGTCTGAAGGCCCCGCGTTTTCGGCGCCGCGGCGCCTGCTTTTTGGGCGCGAATGTGATAGCTCCTCGCTCATGAAGATCGTGCTCGCGTATTCGGGTGGCCTCGACACGTCGGTGGCCATCGTCTGGCTCAAGGAGAAGTACAACGCCGAGATCGTCGGCTTCTGTTCGGACGTCGGGCAGAACGAGGATCTCGAGGGCGCGCGCAAGAAGGCCCTGCGCACGGGCGCCGTCTCCTGCCACGTCGTCGATCAACGCGACGAGTTCGTGCAGGACTACGTGTTCCCGGCCGTGCGCGCCGCCGCGATCTACGAGGGCGAGTACTACCTCGGCACGGCGCTCGCGCGCCCGTGCATCGCCAAGGGCATGATGGAGGTCGCGGCGCGCGAGGGCGCGACCGCCATCTGTCACGGCTCGACGGGCAAGGGCAACGACCAGGTGCGCTTCGAGCTCGGGGCCTACTGGTTCAACCCGGGTATCAAGATCATCGCGCCCTGGCGTGAGTGGGAGTTCAAGTCTCGCAGCGAGCTCATCAAGTTCGCCGCCGACAAGAAGATCCCCGTCGAGGCCACGGCCGCCAAGCCGTACTCGATCGATCGCAACCTGCTCCACACGAGTTACGAAGGCGGAATCCTCGAGGACCCGGACGCCGAGCCGCCCGCCGAGATGTTCCAGCGCACGGTCGACCCGCGCAAGGCCCCCGACGAGCCGCGCGAGGTCGCCATCGGCTTCGAGAAGGGCACGCCCGTGGCGGTCGACGGCCGGTCCTTGGGCCCGGCGGCGCTCCTCGGCGAGCTCAACACTCTCGCGGGCGAGCACGGCGTGGGCCGCGCCGACGTCGTCGAGGATCGCTTCGTCGGCATGAAGAGCCGTGGCGTCTACGAGACGCCCGGAGGCACGTTGCTGCACAAGGCCCACCGCGCCGTGGCGTCGCTCACGATGGATCGCGAGGCCATGCGCCTGCGCGACTCGCTCGCGACCGAATACGCCACGCTGGCCTATCGGGGCTTCTGGTTCTCGCCCGAGCGCGAAGCGCTCCAGAAGCTCGTCGACTCCGTCAACGAGCCGGTCACGGGGACGGCCCGTCTGCGCCTCTTCAAGGGCAGCGCCGCGGTCGTCGGCCGGAGCGCGCCGCGCTCGCTCTACCGCACCGACATCGTGACGTTCGAGGACGACCGGGGCGCCTATGACCAGCGCGACGCGGGCGGCTTCATCCGCCTCAACGCGCTTCGCCTGCGGACGTCCGCTACCGCCATGCGCGGACGGTAGGAGCCGTCGCAAGGGGCCCCACGAAAGGCCCGGGCGGCCCTCAAGAGAACGCGCCTCGCCGCCGATGACCCGGGAGATGTCCGAAGGCACCGAGGTCGGCTCCCCCATCGCCAAGGGCGCCCGAGCCGCCGTTCCCGAAGAGCCGAAGGCCAAGGTGCTCGTCGTCGACGACGAGCCCGTGACGGCGCGCAGTTACGCGCGGTCGCTCACGGCGGCGGGTTACCGGGTCATCATCGCGCACGACGGCCGCGAGGCGGCGGCGCTCGCCAAGGATCAGGGCTTCGACGTCATCGTGAGCGACATCGCCATGCCCGACATGGACGGGCTCGCGCTCCTGCGCGCGATTCGCCAGTCCGATCTGGACGTGCCCATGGTGTTCATGACGGGCAGTCCCGCCATCGAGAGCGCCGTGCAGGCCATCGAGTACGGCGCCTTTCGGTACTTGCTCAAGCCGGTGGCCCCCGCGGCGCTGCTCGACGTCGTTGAGCGCGCGGCGCGCGTGCACCGGCTCGCCAAGGTGCGCCGCGAGGCCGTGCTCGTGCGCGAGCTCGACGGCAAGCCCATCGGCGACCGCGCGGGGCTCGAGGCCCGCTTCGCGTCGGCCCTCGAGAAGCTGTGGGTCGCGTCCCAGCCCATCGTCAGCTGGAGCGGCCGCCAGACCTTCGCGTACGAGACCCTGCTGCGCACGGACGAGCCGACGCTCCGCAGCCCGCTCGACTTCTTCGACGCCGCCGAGCGCCTCGGCCGCGCGCCCGAGCTCGGCCGCATCATCCGCGGCCACGTCGCGAAGATCATCAAGAACACGGACGCGCCGGTCTTCGTCAACCTGCACCCCTCCGACCTCGAGGACGCCGAGCTTTACGCCGACGACGGCGCGCTCACGCCCTACGCCAAGCAGGTGGTCCTCGAGATCACCGAGCGCGCCGCGCTCGACCGCATCCACGAGCTGCAGCAGCGCGTGACGCGCCTGCGCGGCCTCGGCTACCGCATCGCCATCGACGACCTGGGCGCCGGCTACGCGGGGCTCACCAGCTTCACGCAGCTCGAGCCAGAGGTCGCCAAGCTCGACATGAGCCTCGTTCGCGGCGTTGACACCGACCCTCGCCGGCAGAGCATCGTCCGCTCGATGAAGACCCTGTGCGACGACTTGAAGATCCGCGTGGTGGCAGAAGGGGTCGAGACGGCGACCGAGCGCGACATGCTGGGGACGCTGGGATGCGACCTGCTCCAGGGCTATCTATTCGGAC
>DASZFV010000496.1:0-4485 GCA_035939455.1 Polyangia bacterium | reverse complement strand
GATCCGCTCTTCATGGGCCTCTTGCAGACCTGGGCGGGCGCGGGCGTCATTCTGGGCGCGCTCGTCTACGGCGGCGTCTGCCGCTTCGTGCCGCTTGGCGTCTCGCTCGCGGCGGGCATCGTCCTGTCGGCGGCAAGCACGCTGTCCTTCCTGGCCTACGACTCGCGCGCGGCCGCCGTCGCGATCCACTTCGTCTCGGCGATCGTGGGCACGCTCGCGGTCATGCCCCTCTACGACCTCGCGGCGCGCGCCGCGCCCCATGGCAGCGAGAGCTTCGGGTACGCCCTCGTGCTCGGCATGCAGACCCTCGCCACCTACGGCGTCTCGGACGTCGTCGGCTCGTACCTCTACGGACTCCACCTGACCTTCAAGCAGCTCGTCTGGGTCGACGCGCTGTCGACGCTGGCGGTCCTGGCTTTCCTTCCAACGCTGCCGAAGACGCTTCGCGCCCGCCGCGAAGGGGTGGCCGCGCTCGGAGTCGAGGCCTGACGCCGCGGGATCTCCACCCCGTCGCGCTCGCGTTCGTGGCGTTCGCGTCTTGCGCGTCGACGAGCTGGCCCGACGAGCGCGGCGTCCCGGTGCCGCTCAGCTACGCCGAGAACGCGACGGCCGGCCAAGCCTTCATCGAGGCGCTCACGGCGGCACGTGCCGGAACGACGCTGCCCGCGCCTACCGTGATGCCTGCTTTCGAGCCGCAGCTCCGGCAACTCGCCGAGACCTTGCAACGCGGGGAGTGCTCGGCGCCCGCGGCGCTGGCCGCCGTGCGGCGATGGGGCCAGACCGCGTATCGTCGCCCCGTCGAGGCTTGGCTCCTCGACTGCCGGGAGGGCTCTCGCATGAGCCTGCCGCGCGAGCTCACGGCGGCGCCCGTGATCGCGATCTCCTACGTGGCGAGCCACTTCCGGCCGCGGTCCGCGTCGGCCGTTCAGTGCGCGATCGTCGTCGTGAGCGCGCGCGGCAGCGAGCACGTCGCTCCCGTGTCCATCGGCGTGCCGCCGACGTGACGCCTACGAACCGGGCTCGGCCGGCCCGACGAGCTCGGCGACGAGCGGGCCGTTCGTGTAGCGCTCGCCGCTGTCGCAGATCATGAAGACGATCGTCTGGCCTGCCAAGGCCGGGCGCGCGGCGAGGCGGAGCGCCGCCGCGAGCGTCGCGCCCGACGAGATCCCCGCGAGGATGCCCTCCTCGCGCGCGAGGCGGCGCGCGTGGGCGAAGGCCTCGTCGTCCCCCACGGCGATCACCTCGTCGACGACCGCCCGGTTGAGGAGCGGCGGCACGAACCCGGCGCCGATGCCTTGGATCATGTGGTTGCTGGGCCGGCGGCCCGTGAGCACGGCGGCGTTGGCCGGCTCGACGGCGACGATGCGCACGCCCGGCTTCCGGGCCTTGAGCACCTCACCGACGCCCGTGATCGTGCCGCCCGTGCCGACGCCCGCGACGAAGACGTCGACGGCGCCGTTGGTGTCGTCCCAGATCTCGGGGGCCGTCGCGCGCCGGTGGGCCTCCGGGTTCGCTGGGTTGTTGAACTGGTCGAGCCCGACGGCGCCCGGGATCGAGCGCCGCAGCGCCTCGGCCTTCTCGACGGCCTCCCGCATGAGCGTGCCCGGCGTGAGCGTGACGTGCGCGCCGAGATAGCGCAGCAGCGCGAGCCGCTCGCGCGACATGCGCTCGGGCATGGTGACGTGCAGCGCATATCCCTTCGTGGCCGCCACGAAGGCCAGGGCGATGCCCGTGTTGCCGCTCGTCGCCTCGACGATGGCGCCGCCGGGCCGCAACGTTCCCTGGCGCTCGGCGTCTTCGATCATGGCGGCGGCGATGCGGTCCTTGACGCTGCCGCCCGGGTTGCGCGACTCGAGCTTCGCGAGCAGGCGGACGCCCGTCCCGGCGCCGATGCGGGCGAGCTCGACGAGCGGCGTCCGGCCGATCGTCGCTTGGACACCGGCGTGAACGTTCGCGCGGCCGGCGGCTTGTTCCTTCTGCTTCATGGTCGGTGGGTGCGGATGCGCAGCTCGATGAGCTTCTTCGCGACGAGCGTCACGAGAGCGAGGATCGTGAGGATCGACGCGACGGCGAAGGCGCCCGATAGATTGTACTCGTTGTAAAGGATCTCCACTTGCAGCGGGATCGTGTCGGTCTCGCCGCGCACGTGGCCCGAGACAACGGACACGGCGCCGAACTCGCCCATGGCCCTCGCGTTGCAAAGGATGACGCCGTAGAGGATTCCCCAGCGCACCTTGGGCAGCGTCACGCGCATCAGGATCTGCCAGCCGCGCGCGCCCAGCGTCAGCGCTTGCTCCTCCTCGTCGCTGCCGAGCTCTTGCATGATGGGCAGCACCTCGCGCGTGACGAACGGGAAGGTGATGAAGATCGTCGCGAGGACGATGCCCGGGGGAGCGAAGATGACGTGGAGATCGTGCGCCTCGAGCCAGGGCCCGAAGACGCCGCGCGCGCCCAGCAGGAGGACGAAGACGAGCCCCGCGATCACGGGCGACACCGAGAAGGGCAGATCGATGAGCGTCAGCAAGGCGCTCTTGCCCGGGAACCGGTACTTCGAGATGAGCCAGGCGGCGGCCACGCCGAAGACGACGTTGAGCGGCACGGCGATCCCGGCCGTGAGCAGCGTCAGCTTTATGGCCGAAAGCGTGTCGGGCTCCTTGATGGCGTCGAAATAGGCGCCGGGCCCGTTGCGGAAGGCTTCGACGAAGACCGTGACGACGGGCAACCCCACGAAGAGCGCGAGGAACGCGAGCGCGAGCGCGATGAGCAACCAGCGCAGCGGTGCAGGGTCCTTCATCGCTTGATCCGGCCCTGCAGGGCGTTGATCACGAAGAGCAGCGCGAACGAGGCCAGCAGCATGACGAGCGCGATGGCCGTCGCGCCCGCGTAGTCGAACTGCTCGAGCTTCGTGACGATGAGCAGCGGCACGATCTCGGTCTTGAGCGGCATGTTGCCCGAGATGAAGACGACCGAGCCGTACTCACCAACGGCGCGCGCGAAGGCGAGGGCGAAGCCGGTCGAGGCCGCGGGCATGACCGCCGGCAGGATCACGGTGCGCAACGTGTGCAGCCGCGAGGCGCCCAGCGTCGCCGCGGCTTCCTCCATGTGCGCATCGAGGTCGAGCAGCACTGGCTGCACGGTGCGCACGACGAACGGGAGGCCCACGAAGATCATGGCGACGACGATGCCGGCGGGCGCGAAGGCCACCTTGAAGCCGTGAGGCTCGAGAAAGCGCCCCAGCCAGCCGTTCTCGGAGTACAGCGTCGTGAGGGCGATCCCCGCGACGGCCGTTGGGAGCGCGAACGGCAGGTCGACCATGGCGTCGACGATCGAGCGGCCCGGAAACCGATAGCGCGCGAGCACCCAGGCGATGACGAGACCGAACACGGCGTTGATGCCAGCCGCGATGAAGGCCGTGCCGAAGCTGAGACGGTAGGCCGCCAGCGCGCGCTGCGATAGGACCGCCTTCGCGAGGTCGGCGGCCCCGAGCGACGCCGACTTCCAGGCCAACCCCGCGAGCGGCAACAGGACGAGGAGCGACAGCGACGCGACCGTGATGCCGAGCGACAGCCCGAAGCCTGGCAGGCTGCCGCGTCTCGTCGCGGTCGGCCCCGTCACCCACACCCCCGAGACGCTCGCATCGCCCAGCCTTGCACTATGTCCCCGGCTGGTAGATCTGGTCGAAGAGCGCGCCGTCGGCGAAGTGCGCCGCCTGCGCCCTCTGCCAGCCGCCGAAGACCTCCTCGATCGTGAAGAGCTTGATCTTCGGGAACGGCGCGCCCACCTTGGCGTCGCGCGGCCGGTAGTGGTGCCTGGCCGCGATGGCCTGTGCCTCGGGGGTATAGAGGAAGTGTAGGTAGGCGTCGGCCAAGGCGCGCGTGCCGTGCTTGTCGACGTTTCGGTCGATGAGGGCGACGGGCGGCTCGGCGAGGATGCTCGTGCTAGGGTTCACGATCTCGAACTTGTCGCGCCCGAGCTCGTTGACCAGCAGGGCCGCCTCGTTCTCCCACGACACGAGGACCTGACCGACGCCCCGCTGCGCAAAGGTGGTCGTCGCGCCGCGTGCGCCCGAGTCGAGCACCGGCACGTTCTTGTAGAAACGCGTGACGTAGTCACGCGCCTTGGCGGCGTCGCCGCCGGACTTTTGCAACGCCTGGCCCCAGGCCGCTAGGTACACCCAGCGCGCGCCGCCCGACGTCTTCGGATTCGGCGCGACGACGACCGTCCCGGGCTTGACGAGGTCGTCCCAGTCCTTGATGCCGCGCGGGTTGCCCTTCCGCACGACGAAGACGACCGTCGACGTGTAGGGCGTGCTGTTCTCGGGCAGGCGCTTCTGCCAATCCTTGGGCAGCCGCCCGGACTTCTCGGCGATGGCGTCGATGTCGAAGGCGAGCGCCAGCGTCACGACGTCGGCCTGGAGGCCGTCGATGACGGAGCGCGCCTGCTTGCCCGACCCGCCGTGCGATTGGTTGATCGTGACGCTCTGGC